>JASHSA010000088.1 GCA_030037035.1 Thermoplasmata archaeon | reverse complement strand
AGTGCGGGAGGTTCGACGAGCAGCCGATCCCCGAGACGATGACGACCTCGTGGCTCGGGATCCCGAGGCGCTTGAGCGCCATCTCGACCCCGGCGACGACGCCGAAGTCGCCGCACCCCGGGCACCAGGTCGGGCGGATCTCCGACTTCCCGACGACCGGCAGGGACGGGCCGGTCGTCGCCGGGGTCGGTCGTGCGCTGCTACTGTCCGCCATCTCCGCTCACCTCGAGGACCTTCGCGACGATCTCGTGGGGGAAGAACGGCTCGCCGTCGTATTTGACGAGGACGTTGTTCGGCACGAAGCCGGACTCGGCCCGGAGGAGCCGGCCGAACTGGCCGGAATAGTTCCCTTCGACAAGGAGCGAGCGGTGGACGGCGCGGAGACGGCGTTCCAGGCGCTCGGCGGCGAGCGGGTAGACCGCGGGGAACCAGAGGAGGTTCGTCGTCGTCCCGCGGCGCGTCAGCTCCTCTCGGGCGTCGCGCACCGCGCCGACGGTCGAGCCCCAGGCGATGAGCGTGAGCGGGGCGTCGGCCGGGCCCTCGACGATCGGCTCCGGGACCTCCTGGGCGAGGCCGGCGAGCTTGCGCATGCGTTTCTCCATCATCCGCTGGCGCTCGGTGACCCACTTCGGGATCCCCGAGCGGATATCCGAGATCAGGTGACCCCGCTCGTCGTGCTCGTCCGAGCCGGCGACGAACTGCAGTCCCGGCTGGCCCGGGAGCGCGCGGGGCGAGACCCCCGACTCGGTGTACTGGTAGCGGAGGTAGCCGTGCCCGTTCGGTTCGACGGCCGCGAGCGGCGGGATCCGCCCCGGGCTGGACAGCTCCTCGCGGTCGACGGTCGCCAAGCTCTCCGACAGATGGAAGTCGCTCGCGAGAAGGATCGGGGTCTGCCACGCCTCGGCGAGGCGGAAGGCGTCGATCGCCGCGCGATACGCCTCGACCGGGTGGGACGGGGCGAGGATCGCCCGCGGGAACTCCCCCTGGCCGGCGCCGAGCATCAGGTTGAGGTCGCCCTGCTCGGTCTTCGTCGGGAGTCCGGTCGACGGCCCGGCCCGCTGCGATTCGACGACGACGACCGGCGTCTCGGTCATCCCCGCCATCCCGAGCGCCTCGACCATCAGCGAGAAGCCGCCGCCGCTGGTCGCGGTCATCGCGCGCGCCCCGGCGAACGACGCCCCGACCGCCATGTTGATCGCGGCGAGTTCGTCCTCCGCCTGCTTCACGACGACCCCGAGCGCGGTCGCATGCGCGGCCATCCAGTGCATGACGGTCGACGCGGGCGTCATCGGGTACTGGGCGAGGAACTTGCAGCCGCCGGCGGCGGCCCCGAGGGCGATCGCCGAATTGCCGGTCATCAGGAGCTTCGGCGCGCCCTGCTTCGAGAGCGCCCGCTCGTTCGCGCTCGCGTGCGCCTCGGCGAAGCGGAAGCCGTCGGCGCTGGCGCCGAGGTTCCAGTCGACGACCTCGCCCTTCTTGCGGCCGAACGAGTCGGCGAGCACCGACTGAAGGACGTCAAGCGGGATCCCGGAGAGGAAGGCGGTCGCGCCGAGCCCCCCGGCGTTCTGCAGGATCGACTGGCTCGTGTACTTCCGCGCGATCTCGAGGGTCGGGACGCCGAGCGCCTTCACCCCGGTCGGCAGGGTCGAGGCATCGACCGCGAACTTCTCCGGGTCGTAGACGACCGTCCCGCCGGCGCGGAGGTCGTGGGCGTGGATGTCGACGGTCGCGCGGTCGAGCGCGTACAGGACGTCGGCCCCGTCGCCCTGCGAGTAGACCCGGCGCGCCGAGGCGCGGGCCTGGAACCAGACGTGACCGCCCCGGATGACCGACTGGTAGGCGTTGAGGCCGAAGACGTGCAGGCCGGAGCGCGAGAACGACCGGGCGATGGCCTCGCCGATCGAGGCGATCCCGTCCCCGGCCTGTCCGCCGGCGCGCACCGAGATCTCGGCCATCGCTCCGAATCAGATTCGCGGTCTATTAATCGGCACGGGTGCCGAACGGCGTCCCCTCCGTGGGCGGTCGGCGAATCCCGGGCTGGGGCGTGCATTTCCGATGCGCGACCGCGTCGGGTGCGACCCGGCCGACCTCAGGAGCGAGTCGAGTCGACGGTCGGCATCGTCCGCCCCGGCCGGAAGCGCCGGCGCCGGAGCCGGGCCCGCCTGCTCGGTCAAACGCCGTTGACTGAGGATTGAAGGCGGTCGCCGGCGCTCGTCGTGCTACCGGCGAAGAGTCTTTCGGAGGGTGGTCGAATCCATGGAGGCGACCTCCGCACCGCGCCACGTGCGGCCCGCCGTGCCCGAGGAGAACCCGGATTCCCTCCCGTTCTCGTCCCACCTCCGGGGGGCCGACCTCCTGAACCAGCCGATGCTGAACAAGGGGACGGCGTTCACGGAGGGAGAGCGGGATCGCCTGGGTCTCCACGGACTGCTCCCGCCGCACGTCGAGACCCTGGACGAGCAGGTCGTACGGGCGTTCGAAGCGTTCCAGCGCAAGGGCGACGACCTCGAGCGGCACATCTTCCTCCGCGCGCTGCAGGACACCAACGAGGTGCTGTTCTACCGACTGCTGCTCGACCATCTCGAGGAGATGATCCCGATCGTCTACACCCCGGTCGTCGCCCAGGCCTGCCAGCAGTTCAGCCACATCTACCGTCGCCCGAGGGGACTGTACATTCCGTACCCGCTCCGGGAGTGGATCCCCTCGCTGCTGCAGGACCGACCGTTCGACGAGGTCAGCGTCATCGTGGTGACGGACGGCGAGCGGATCCTGGGGATCGGCGACCAGGGCGCGGGAGGGCTGGGGATCCCGATCGGGAAGCTGGCGCTCTACAGCCTGATCGGCGGGATCCGGCCCGATCGGACGCTCCCGGTCGTCCTCGACGTCGGGACGAACAACCCCGAGCGCCTCCGCGACCCGGAGTACTTGGGCTGGCGCCACGAGCGGGTCACCGGGCGAGAGTACCTCGACCTCGTCGACCGGTTCGTCCGGGCGGTCCAGCACGAGCTGCCGAACGTCCTGCTGCAGTGGGAGGACTTCGCGGCGGGGAACGCCCGGGCGATCCTGTCGCGGTACCGCAACCGGATGCTGACGTTCAACGACGACATTCAAGGTACCGGCGCGGTCGTGCTCGCGACGGTCCTGTCGGCGCTCCGGCTCTCCCGGAGCCGCCTCGAGGACCAGGAGTTTGTGCTCCTCGGGGCGGGGTCGGCCGCGATCGGGGTCGCCGATTTCCTCTTGGCCGCGTTCTCCGCCCACGGGGTTCCCGAAGCGGCGGCCCGGCGCCATCTCTGGCTCGTCAACCGAGGCGGCCTCGTCCACTCCGGACGGTCCGACCTCATCCCGGAGCAGCGGGCCTACGCCCAGCCCGAGGACCGGGTCACCTCCTGGGCCCGGACCGCTCAGGGAAGGATCGAGCTCGACGAAGTCGTGGCCCGTGCGGGAGGTACGGTGCTCATCGGTCTCTCCACGGTGGGCGGGGCGTTCACGGAGGCGATCGCCCAGGAGATGGGAGCTAGGGTGCGTCGTCCGGTGATCCTGCCGCTCTCCAATCCTACGGCGAACTCCGAGGCGTCGCCCGAGGACCTTCTGAGGTGGACCGACGGAAGGGCGCTGATCGCCACCGGCTCGCCGTACCTGCCGGTGCACTTCCGCGGCAGCGTCGTTCCCATCGCGCAGTGCAACAACGTCTACATCTTCCCGGCGATCGGCCTGGGGGCCGTGGCGAGCCGCGCCAGTCGCGTCACGGACGGGATGCTGCTCGCGGCGGCCAAGGCGCTCGCAGAGCTCTCGCCTACCGCCGAGGGACGGGGCGCCCCACTCCTGCCGCCGCTGCGAGAGCTACCGGTCGTGGCGCAGGAGATCGCCGTCGTGGTAGGCCTCGAAGCCCAGCGCGCCGGCGTGGCTCCAGGAGCCGCTCCGGCCGAGCTGCGGAGGAAGGTCGCGGCGGCCCAGTGGAGGCCCGCCTACCCCGACTTCTCCGCCCACGCCTGAACGGCGTCCTGGACGCAGGCGTCTCGGCTTCGGAGAGCCGACCGCGGGCCGTGCCGTCACCGTCGGACCTGCCGTCGACGGCCGCCGACCTCGCCGGAGGCGTAGGACCCCATGCGAGCGCCGCGGCCGCCTGCAGCTCCCGAGCGACGGCTCCCGCGCCTTCGGGCGGTCCCCGCCTCCGCGGGGACTCGGGGCCGCGGGCCGTCGTTACGGTGTCGGAAACCGACGACCCAGCGCCCCCTCGAGGTCGCGGACCAGGCGCATCTCGTGGGAGGACCCCCAGGACGAGGGGGCGAGCTTCGGAAGGTCGACCCACCGCGCCGGAGCGGGCAAACCGAAGCTCTCGAAGAACTCCTCCCTCCACGCGTCGGGGAGAGGGGTGGGGTCGGCCGGGAGCTCAACGCCCGCGAGCAGGTAGGCGGCGCGGGCGAGCGTCCTCGCCACATTGCGAGGCTCGTAGCCTCCTCCGCCGGTGACGACCAGACGTCCTCCGGACTGCGAGGCAAGGTCGACGAGCAGACGGTCGACCGCGGCGTAGCCGGAGGCGGTGTACTGAAGCTGGGCGAGCGGGTCCCCCCAGTGCCCGTCCACCCCGTGCTGGACGACCAGGAGCTCCGGCCGGAACTCCTCGAGCAACGGAGGGAGCAATCGGCGGGCGAGCGGGACCAGGGCCTCGTCCCCTGCCCCCGGAGGGAGGGGCACGTTCACCTTCAACCCGGCGCCGTCGCCCGATCCGGTCTCCGTCACGTGCCCGGTACCGGGGAAGAGCGTACGGCCGTCCTGATGGAAGTCGATGTCCAGCAGCCGGCCCGTGCGATAGAACCCGTACATCACCCCGTCCCCATGGTGGACGTCGAGGTCGACGTACGCGACCCGGCGCCCGGCCTCCAGGGCCCCGGCGATCCCTACGGCGAGGTCGTTGAAGATGCAGAAACCGCTCGCGCGGTCGCGGTGGGCATGATGCAGCCCCCCGGCGGGGGCGAACGCCGTTCCCCCCCGCTCCAGGACGAGGCCGATCGCCCGCGCCGTCCCCGCGACGATCCTCGCGGAGGCTTCGAAGCATCCCGGGAACGCCGGCGTGTCCCCCCCGTCGAGCGGCCGGCGGCTGCCGCTCGCGCTGGCGGCGCGAATCTGCTCGAGGTAACGGCCGGCGTGGAACGCGAGCAGGGAGGAGTCCGTCGCCGGTTCCACGGTGCGCAGCCATTCGATCGAGGCCCGTCGTCCGGTAGGCAGGGACGCCTCGATCAGGCGGACCGCGGACTCTCGGCTCGCCTCGTCGAACGGGTGACCCGGCCCGAGGTCGTACGAGCGAAACCTCGGGTCCCATACCACGCTCAGGCGGGGACCGCTCATCCGGAAGCCTCGGCGGGGGGGGCCCTGACTCTGCCTCAGCCGTTCGCCCTCGGCGTCGGACGGTGGAAGCTCACCGTCAGACGGTAGCTGCCGTGCGCGAAGACCGTTTCCACCGGGAGGCCGATCTTGTGCAGGACCTTCGTCGCCGCGACGTTGTCCGGAAGGATCTCGGCGACGAACCCTTCCACGCCGGTGTTGCGGGCGATCCGAGAGAGGTAACGGACGAGGAACGAGCCGATGCCCCGTCGCTGATAGTCGTCGCGGACGAGGTAGGAGACCTCGGCGATGCCGGTGGCCCGGTTCATGAAGAAGCGCCCGACGCAGACGATCTCCTCCCGCTCGGGGTGCTCGGGGTCCTGCACGACTCCGACGATCGCCATCTCGTGCGAGTAGTCGATGTGCACGAAATGCACGAGGCCCCGGTGGGGCATCGACCTCAACGAGCGGAAGAAGCGCTGGTAGACCGTCTGCTCCGAGAGACGGTAGAAGAGGTCCTTCATCATCTCCTCGTCCGTCGCCTTGATCGGGCGGAACTGCACCCGCAGGCTCCCCGGGAACGTGTGGCTCGTCGTCCAGTGCGCCGGATAGACGACCCCGAGCTCCGGGATGTCCTCGGGGATGTACTTGAGGCGCTTCGCCTCGCGGATCAGGCCCGGCCGGAAGTCCGGGTGGGCGACCGAGATGAGCGCGAGGGCGCGCTCCTGGATCGTCCGACCGTGCAGGTAGGCGATCCCCCACTCGGTCACCACGTAGTGGACGTCCCCGCGGCTGGTCACGACGCCCGCCCCCGGCTTGAGCTGGGCGGTGATCCGGGAGACCTTGCCGTCCACGGCCGTCGACGGCAGGGCGATGATCGGCTTGCCTCCCTTCGAGCGGGACGCTCCGCGCACGAAGTCGACCTGTCCGCCGATCCCCGAGTAGAAGTACTCCCCCAGGCTGTCCGCGCAGACCTGCCCGGTCAGGTCGACCTCGAGCGCACTGTTGATCGAGACCATCCGGTCGTTCTCGGCGATCACGAACGGGTCGTTCGTGTGGGAGACCGGATGGAACTCGATGAGCGGGTTGTTGTCGACGAAATCGTAGAGCTTCTTCGACCCCATGCAGAACGCCGCGACGATCTTGCCCTTGTGCAGCGTCTTCTTCATGTTCGTGATGACGCCCGCCTCGACCAGGTCCATCATCCCATCCGAGAACATCTCGGTGTGGATCCCGAGGTCTTTCTTGTCCTTCAGGTAGTGGAGGACACTGTCCGGGATCGTCCCGATCCCCATCTGGAGCGTCGAGCCGTCCTCGACCAGGCTCGCGATCTGCTGCCCGACGGCCCGGGCGACGTCGTCCGGCGTTCCGACGGGGGCCTCGAGGATCGGGTAGTCCACGGGAACGAGAAGGTCGATGTCGTCGACGTGGACGAACGAGTCGCCGAGGGCGCGCGGCATCTGCGCGTTGACCTCGGCGATGACGAGGTGGGCCGCCTCGGTCGCGGGCTTCACGACGTCGGTGCTGACCCCGTACGAGCAGTAGCCGTGGAGGTCCGGCGGGCTCACCTCGATGAGCGCGACGTCGATGGGGAGACGGCCCCTCTCGAAGAGCCTCGGGATCTCGCTGAGGAAGATCGGCGTGTAGTCCGCGCGGCCCTGCGCGACCGCCTCCCGGACGTTCGGCCCGATGAACAGGGCGTTGTGCCGAAAATTGTCTCCCCACTTCGGCTCGACGTACGGGGCGAGGCCCAGCGTCAGGATGTGGACGATCTCGGCGCCGAAGACCTGCTCGGCCCGCTTCACGAGCGCCTCGACGAGCCGCTGCGGCTCGGCGGCCCCGGAGCCGATGAAGATGTGGTTCCCGCTCTCGATCGCGGTCACCGCCGCGTCGGCGTCGCGAACCTTGTCCGGGTAGCGTCGG
>JASHSA010000087.1 GCA_030037035.1 Thermoplasmata archaeon | reverse complement strand
GCGTTCGCCCCGGCGCGCGAGGCGCCGGGGGCGGCGCCGCCGCTCGTCCGTCCCGAACTGCGCTCGAGCGTCCAGGAGCTCCTCGCCGCCGCCGACGCGAAGTCGCTCTGCCCGCTCTGCGGCGTCCGCACGACGACCGGCCCGAGCTACATCCTCTGCGACGAGTGCGCGGCCCGGGTCGGCCTCGCCTGACCGGGGCGGGCCTGTCGGGAGTTCCCGCCCCGGGCCGAGGCCCGGGACCTTTGAACCCGAGACTGCTGGCTTAGAAGGCCAGTACTTTGTCCAGGCTAAGCTACAGGCCCGCGGCCGGCGCGAGGGCGGGCGTCCCGTAAGAACCTGCCGCGCGAGCGCCGTCCGGCCGACGGTCGGGGGGAGCGCCGGGCGCCGGCGGTGCCCGCGGAGGCGACCAGGTGCGCGAGGCGCAGCGGTTCGGGCCAGAACCCCTGCACCGTCGTGCGCCGGAGCAGCCAGGCGGCGTCCGACGCGGCGCAGCCGGACGCCGCGGCGAGGATCGGCGTCGCCCCCGTAGGGACCGGGCGCAGGCGGTGACGGCGGAGGAGGGCCAGGCGCGCCGAGGCCGACCTCGGGAACCAGCGTCGGAGGGCGCCCTCGATCCGGGCGAAATCCGGGGGCCGGCGCGTCACCGCGACGACCGGGACCCCGACCTCCCGGCGGAGCGCGTCGAGGTCGAGGACGTTGAACCCTCCGACGACCGCCCCGTCGACGAGGAGCGCCCGCACCCCGTCCAGGGGGCCGAGCGCGCGGAGGAGCCGGACGACCGCGCGCGTCCCGTCGGTCCCGTCGACCCGGACCCGGCCGACGCGCGCCGCCTCGAGACGCTCGGGGGCGGAGACGATCACCGCCGCGACCGGAGCGTAGCGGTCGCCGCGACGGAAGGCGCCGTCGTCGACCGCCACGACCCGAGGGTGGCGCTTCCCGAGGGCCCGCCTCAACGCTAAGACCCCCGGCCCGGTCCTCTTGCGTCGATGGGAACCCCGACGGTCACGATGCGCTGCCCGCGTTGCGGCACCCCGCTGCGGGCGCTCCTCGCCCCGGCGCCGTCGACCCAGTGGTTCCCGTGCCCGAACTGTCACGTGCCCGTCCCGTTCCTCGTTCCCCGCGAGCTCCCGGCGCTCTACTCGTGGGAGGTCGTCCCGGGGCTTTACCCCTGGGTCCAGATCCCCCGACGCCCCCGCTGGCCCTGGCGGCGAAGCGCCGCCGTCGCGCTCGCCGCGGCGGCGGTCCTCGCGGCGGTCGCCGTCGGCCTGCTCGCCAACGCCGGGCTCGAGGCCGACCGGCCGGCGACGTACGCCGTCTCCGGCATCGTCTACGAACAGCTCGCCAACGGCCACCTCCGGCGGGCGGCGAACGCCGAGGTCGCCGTGACGACCGACGACAACGGCACCACGCTCGCCCCGTACGTCACCGGCGCCAACGGCACGTTCTTCTTCCCGAGGGTGCCGAACGGCGGGATCGAGATCAACGTCACCGCGACGAACTTCGCGCCGACGGTCGTCTACACGTTCGCGTCGCGGTCCTACTCGACCGGCCTGCGCGGGCTCAACGTCACCCTCTACGCCGCTCCCGCGAACGCGACGCACGACGTCCTGAGCCCGTTCCCGGACCTCGAGAGCTTCCTCGCCTACGTCGGGGGAGGCGCGGCGCTGGTCGCGGTCGCGGCGATCGCCGCCGGCCTCGCGGCGGTCGTCGTCCGCCGACCGGGGGGCGCGGTCGCCGCGGTCGTCGGCAGCGGCGCGGCCGTGTCGATCCCGGTGGTCGTGCTGCTGTTCTCGCTCGACCAGGCGTTCCCCCTGGTCGCGGCGGTCGGCTCGCTCGCCGGAGCGTTCGGGGCGTTCACGATCGTGCTCGCCGCCGCCGACCTCGCGAACGGCGGCGACGGCCGGCCGGTCTCGAGCTAGCGGCTCAGCCGGGACCGGCGGCGTCGGTCGCGACCGACCGCTGGCCGGTCGGGAGGGGACGACGACCGGCGAACCCGCCGTCGAGCGTGTGGTAGAAGGCGACCTCGGGCTCGTCGGTCCGCCAGCAGAGGTAGACGAGCTCGCCGGCGACGATCGCGTAGAAGTCGACCAGCCCGCTGTCGAGGTGCTTCACCTCGATCCCCTCCGCGGCGAGGGCCTCCACCGACTCCTCGAGGCGACGCGTGAGGTTCTTCCACTCGGCGTCGAGCCGCTCCTTGAGCAGATGGTCCGGCTGGTCGCGCGCGCCGAGCTCCTCGCCCCAGAACTGGCCGAGCCGCGCGAGCTCCGCGTGCACCTCGCCGAGCCGGGAGGCCCAGCCCCGCAGTCGCGGGAGCAGCTCCCGCAGCGCCGGCAGCCGACCGTTCGCCTCGGCCGCCGTCCACAGTCGACCCGGGCCCCCGCTCGCGTCCCGGCGGGCGAGGGGCGTTCCGCGCGCAGGCATCTGCTCCGGTCCAAGCCGCCGCCGGTATTTACGCGCGCGAGGAAGGCCGCGTTACCGCCCGGGCCGCCGGGGGCGTCGCCGGTCGCAGCGCGCCAACCGTTAAACGCGGGGCGCGGCTCGCTCGCCGATTCTTGTGCAGGCGGTCGTCAAGTCCCGCCGTGGCCCCGGCGGGGAGGTCCTCACGGTCCCGACGCCCTCCCCGAAGGACGACGAGGTCCTCGTCCGCGTCCGCGCCTCGAGCGTCTGCGGGACGGACGTCCACCTATGGGACTGGAACCCGTGGGCCGAGGCGAGGGTCCGTCGCCTGCCGCTGATCCTCGGCCACGAGCTGAGCGGGGAGGTCGTCGAGGTCGGTCGCACGGTCCGGAGCCTCGCGGTCGGCGACCACGTCTCCGCGGAGACGCACATCGTCGACGGGACGTGCTACCAGTGCCGGACCGGGCGGATGCACGTCTGCGAGAACGTCCAGGTCCTCGGCGTCGACCACGACGGGGTCTTCGCCGAGTTCGCCGTCCTGCCGGAGCTGAACGCCTGGAAGAACGACCCCGACCTCGAGCCGGAGATCGCGAGCGTCCAGGAGCCGCTCGGCAACGCGGTCCACTCCCTCCTTCCCGAGGAGACCGACGAGGACGTCGCGGGCAAGCGGGTCCTCGTCACCGGCTGCGGGCCGATCGGCCTCCTCGCGATCGCCGCGGCGAAGACGTTCGGGGCCGAGACGGTCGTCGCGACGGAGGTCAACCCGCTGCGCGCGAAGCTCGCGCGCACGATGGGCGCGGACGCCGTCCTCGACCCGACCGCGGACGGCGGCCCGCTCGCCGCGCGCGTGCGCGAGGCGAGCGGAGGCCGGGGCGTCGACGTCGCGCTTGAGATGAGCGGGCACCCGTCGTCGCTCGCCCTCGTCTTCGACGCCCTGACGCCGGGAGGGCGCGTCTCGCTCCTCGGCCTGTTCGACCGCGCCGCCACGCTCGACGTCGACAGCGCGATCGTGACGAGGGCCGCCCAGGTCCACGGGATCTTCGGCCGCCGCATGTTCGCGACGTGGTACCAGGTCAAGAGCCTCCTCCGGCGCCCGGGGTTCCGCGAGAAGGTCCGCGGGATCATCACGCACCGCGTGCCGATCCCCGAGGTCGGGAGGGCGATGGAGCTGATCGAGTCGAAGCAGGCCGCGAAGGTCTCGCTCGAGGCGCGCTGGTGACGCCTCCGCGGAGCCCGACCGACTTCCTCGCCGCGGAGTACCGCGAGCTCGCCGACGCCGACCTCGACTGGAAGATCCGCGTCCTGGGCGGACCGAGCGTTCCCTCCAGCACGATCGACGGCCACCGGGTCCTGATGCTCTGCTCGAACAACTACCTCGGCCTCTCCGACCATCCGAAGCTGAAGGCCGCGGCGATCGAGGCGGTCCGCACGCACGGCGCCGGATCCGGCTCGGTCCGGCCGATCGCCGGGACGATGGACCTTCACGTCGAGCTCGAGCGACGGCTGGCGCGCTTCAAGGAGGCCGACGCGTCGCTCGTCTACCAGACCGGCTTCGCCGCGAACGCCGGCCTGATCCCCCAGCTCGCCGGCGAGGGGGACCTGATCGTCAGCGACGAGCTGAACCACGGCAGCATCATCGACGGCGTCCGACTCTCGCGCGCGGAGCGCGCCGTCTACCGCCACGCCCAACCGGACGACCTCGCCCGGGTCCTCGCCGAGGCGGAACGCCACGTCCCGTCGTACCGGCGCCTCCTCGTGATCACGGACGGCGTCTTCTCGATGGACGGCGACATTGCCCCGCTCGACCGGATCGCGCCCCTCTGCGCCGAGCACGGCGCGATGCTCTACGTCGACGACGCCCACGG
>JASHSA010000086.1 GCA_030037035.1 Thermoplasmata archaeon | reverse complement strand
GGCCTCGCAGACTCCGCCC
Source organism: Thermoplasmata archaeon (assembly GCA_030037035.1). GTDB lineage: Archaea > Thermoplasmatota > Thermoplasmata > Lutacidiplasmatales > UBA184 > Lutacidiplasma. The sequence continues at coordinate 3,481 of JASHSA010000086.1, read as the reverse complement.
CGACCCGTGCGCAGCAGGTCCCGTCGTTCGACCCAATGCAGAATCCCTTGGAGCCCTCCTCCCGGTCTCGCTCCGGGCTCCACCGGACGGACGGTGACCCTCGGGGAGCTCAGGTTCGTGGTGTAGCGCCGATATCTCGTCGACCACGTGCCCAGGTATCTTCGCAGGGGGGCTCCGGGCTCCCCGGTCAGGGTCGCCAGCCGGGAGCGCACGACCCGGCAGAACTCGTCTCCCGGACGAAGGACTCCGGCCCAGCTCATCCGGGCACCGTGAGCCACGACCGGCTCGGGCGATCCCTCTGAACGATCCCTGTCGTGCCGCGCTCCGTGCGCGAGCGACGCTCGACGCTCCCCCGTCATCCTGCAGGCCACGCTCCTTGGAACCCCTCGGTGCGCGATCTTCCCCGACGAGTAGAGGAGATCTCGACCGAAGGCCGCGCAGGCCTGAAAAGCGCTTGGCAAAGACAAGCTCCCCCGGAGGCGCCGACCGGGGGCCGCGGATCGACCGTGCGTCGTCTTGCGAAGGGGAGACGCGGAAGCCCTGACGGCCGGACCGGGGAGCGATGGGGGGCAGCGCTGCGCGGAGCTTTTGAGTCCCGGCCCGAACTACCCGCCTCGACAAAGGAGTCGCATGGGCGTTCAGGCAAAACGGGTCTACGACCCGGCCGCGCCGTCCGACGGTCGCCGGTACCTGATCGACCGGCTCTGGCCCCGGGGCGTTCGGAAGGACGCGCTGCAGCTCACCTCATGGCTCAAGGAGCTTGCTCCCTCCCGAGAGCTCCGGGAGTGGTACGCGCACGACCCCGGCCGATACCGGGAGTTCCGCCGGCGCTACCGGGCCGAGCTCCTGCGACAGGGCGAGTTGCTGTCGCGGTTGGTGAACGAGGCGCTCGCGGGGCAGGTCACGCTCCTGTACGCGGCGCGAGACGCGGAGCACTGCAACGCCGGCGTCCTGCAGGAGCTCCTGGAAGAGCGGTACCGAAAGCTGGTATCCTAGGAGGAGGGAAGCCTCCGGCTCCGCCCCTGGCCCGAGGTCCGGGCACCCTCGTAGCCTCTCCGACGAATCTTCGTCGGAGCGCGGTCGGAGGGCGCTTCGCCGCGAGAGCTCGAGTCTCGGGGCGCGGGCCCGGCTTAGGAGTCGACCCGGTCGAGCACCCGCAGGGCTCGAAGGGTGATCATCTTGCTCGGCGCACCGGCGTTCTCGAGGGCGAAACGCCGGCAGGAGGTCGCGTGGCCGACGTCCGGAGGGATCGCGTCGAGGTTCCAGCGGCCGTCCGGCCGTCGTTTCTTCTTCAGGAGCGAGAGCGCGAACCCAAGACGCGGGTCGCGGCCGTAGCCGAGGGACGTGAGGATCTCGAGCCCGACCAGGACGTCATAGTAGAAGTAGACCGGGTCGTGGAACCGGTACCAGGGAGGGTACCGCTTGCCCTGCCGATGCAGCTCCCTTTCGAGGAAGAACTCCGCACCCCGTTCGACGCAGCGTTGCATCGAGGCGGTCCTCCGCGCGCGCGGGACGGCGGCCAGCGCCCCGAGGGAGTGGTAGGAATCGAGATTGCGACCGCCGCCGAAATGGGACCATCCTCCCTCGGGATGGGCCGCGTCCACGATCCATTGGAGGGTGCGCCGGACCCTCGGGTCCTCGCCGTAGCCGAAGCGGACCAACGCTCGGGTGCCGATGGCGAGCGAACAGAGATGGGGCTTCAACGGCGGATGGACGATCGGCCCGTAGCGCACGGGCTTCATGCGCATCCAAAGCTCGCACGAGTCGCGAATCTCCGGCAGGTCCCGGCTCACGCCGAGCTCCGACAGCACGAGGAGCATCCAGTTGGTCGAGACGAACTCCGGGGTGAAGTGACTCCATTCCCGGACCCACCAACCGGCCGGGTTCCGTTCGGCGAGGATGGAGGCCGCCCAGCCCTTCACGGGGATCTCCTTGCGGGCCTCTCGCACGTCCGCGTCGGTCTCGGAGCGACCGAGCAGCTCGGTCAGCGTGCGATAACGGACCGAGGGCTGGCTCTCCTCGAGCAGCCAGTCGAGGACCGGTTTCGAGACCACGGAAGTAACGGCAGGCGTCGTCGCGTTTCACTCCTTGCGTCGAACGGTTCCGAGCTTCGAGCGGCGAGCCCCGAGTTCCCCCACGGTCGATCCGCACTCTCGGGGAGTGGGAGCGCTCCTGCTCCGAGCGGATACCGGCGGAGGGGGGTCGGCCGGGGCTGGCCGACCGGTCCGGTCCCGTGCGCGGCCGCCGTCAGGGGCCGGTCCGTCCGGCGGTCGAGAACGACGTCGCAGCGTACCGCCGGACGGGGGACCGCACGGACCGCCGACCGTCCGGGTTATGCTGCATGGGTCCTCGAGGGGAACTAGAGGAGGGCCGAGCCGGTGAAGGTCCCTCTTCAGCACGCGCGTCGCCTGACGCTGACGAAGCAGCGCCTGTCGGGTCCCCTCCCCAAGCGCCCGGACCGAAGGGCGATCGTCTCGGTGATCCGGGACCTGGGGTACGTGCAGTGGGACCCCGTCAACGTCGTCGCTCCGGCGCACGAGGTCACGCTGTGGAGCCGTCTCGGTCCGTTCCGACGGACGGACCTCGAGCGAGCGCTCTGGAGGGATCGCACGGTCTTCCGGGGCTGGGGCCATTCCGACTCCCTGCTGCTGACGGAGGACTATCCCCTCCACTACTCGCTGATGCGGCGGTACCCCGAGTCGCTGTCGGACTCCTGGGGGAACTGGAAGCGGTGGACGCGACGGTGGCTTCCTCGTCATCGCGACCTGCGGGTGCGCGTCCTCGAGGAGCTCACGCGGGGCCCCCGCCGGGCCGCGGAGTTCCCGGAACACGCCCGCACGCGCAGCTCAGGCGACGGATGGAGCGCCGGCAGCGACGTGACCGCCATGCTGTTCCACCTCTGGATGGGCGGCGAGGTCATGATCGTCGGGCACGACGGACGGGAGAACCTCTGGGGACTCTCCCGTCGATTTCTTCCCGACGAGGTCGAGCGGGACGAACTTCCCGTGGAGGAGGTCGAGCGACGTTTCGCCCTCCGCGCGGCCCGGGCCCTTCCCTTCGCGACCCGCACCGACCTGAGCTTCTACTTCCCTCGGGGGCGTTACCTGGACCTCCGGCGAGCGCTCGAGGATCTCGTGAGGGAGTCCCGGCTCAGCCGGGTGACCGTCGAGGGCGTGCCCGGACCGGAGCCCCGGTACGTCGATCCTGAGGACCTGGCGCGACTCGAGAGCACCGCCGGAACGGAATGGATACCACGGACGACGTTGCTGTCGCCGTTCGACAACCTCACCACCTGCCGCGGGCTGCTCAAGCAGCTGTTCGACTTCGAGTACATCCACGAGAACTTCGTGCCGAAGCACAAGCGCAGGTTCGGGGTCTACGTGCTCCCGATCCTTGGGGGAGACCGTCTCATCGGTCGGATCGCTCCCCGCCTCGACCGAGAGCGTCGGGTGCTGGAGGTCGAGGCCGTCTACGCGGAGCC
>JASHSA010000085.1 GCA_030037035.1 Thermoplasmata archaeon | reverse complement strand
GCCCTCGCGGCCGTGACCCGCCGGCTCGAGCTCATGGTCGCGGTGCGACCGACCTTCCACCTTCCGACGCTGCTCGCCAAGCAGGCGGCGAACATCGACCGCATCAGCGGAGGACGGCTCGCCCTCAACGTCGTGTCGTCCTGGTGGGAGGAGGAGGCGCGGATGTACGGCGTCCCCTTCGACGCCCACGACGAACGGTACGCCCGCACGTCGGAATGGCTGGACGTGCTCGACGGCGTCTGGTCGAACTCCACGTTCTCGCACGCCGGTCGATACTACCGCGCGGAGAACACGGTCCTGGAGCCGAAGCCCTTGCGTCGGCCGAGGCCCCCGATCTATGCCGGAGGGGAGTCGGAGGCCGCAAAGTCGCTGATCGCGGCGAAGTGCGACGCCTACGTGATGCACGGAGACCCTCCCGAGCGCGTCGCCGAGAAGATCCGGGACATGTCCTCCCGGCGCGCTGCCCTCGGCCTGCCTCCCCTTGTCTTCGGCGTCGCGGGCTACGCATGCGTGCGGGACTCCGAGGCGGAGGCGGCCGACGAGGTCCGTCGGATCACCGACGTCCGCAGCCACGCCGCCGGCTTCGCGAACTATCAGCAATGGCTTGCCGGCACGCAGCTCGAGCGGTCGATGTCGATCGAGGAGTATTCGGTCTCGAACCGCGGCCTCCGCTCCGGTCTCGTGGGGACGCCGGCCAGGGTCCGCGAGCAGATCGCCCGGTTCCGAGACGCGGGCGTCGACCTGCTCCTGCTGCAGTTCAGCCCGCAGCGCGAGGAGATGGAACGTTTCGGCGAGCAGGTCATCCGCCCGTTGGCGCTTTCGACACCCTAGGGTCGTGGTCGACCGGACCGCTCTCCCATCGCGCCGGACCGGCCGCGCCCCCCGACGAACGCGGGAGCGCTCGGCCGTCTTCGAGGCCGTGGCCTCGCCGGCGAAGGTCGCGGCGGTGGCGCGCGCGCTCCGTCGGCGCGGGCTGGACGTCGAGACGGTCGACGGAGCGTCGGCCGCCCGCGCGGCGGTGCTGCGGCACCTCCGCCCGTCCGACGCGGTACTGGAGGCGACGTCCGAGACGCTGAAGGAGATCGGGCTCGTCGGGGAGGCCTCGTCCCCGGTCCCCTATCGTCGGCTCCGACCGGAGCTCGACCGGCTCGCTCGCGAAGGGCTCCGGGACGAGAAGCGGCGACGAGGCGCGAGCCCGGACGTCATCGTCGGGAGCGTCCACGCGGTCACGGAGGCAGGCGAGGTCCTGATCGCGTCGGGGAGTGGGAGTCAGCTCGGACCGTACGGATACGGGGCCGGACGCGTGATCTGGGTGGTCGGCGCTCAGAAGATCGTCCGGGACCTTGCGGACGGCTTCCGCCGGATCCAGGAGTTCGCCGTCCATCGAGAGGACGCGAGGGTGCGTCGTCTGGGCGGCGACGGGAGTGTCGTCAACAAGCTCCTCGTCGTCTTCGGTGAACATCAACCCCACCGGGTGACGGTCGTCCTGTCCCGGAGCCGCCTCGGGGTCTGAGCCGTACGCGGAAGTCGTCCTCCCGCCGCCGGAGGAGCAGGTTGGAGCGCGAGAGCGTCCCGCGTCGACTACCCGCGACTCCGGTAAGGCCCTGACGGGCGTCGCGACGGCCGACCGGTGCCGCTCGCCCCACGACGGCAGAGCGTACCTCCTGCCAGGACGGTCGGGCTCTCTCCGACGGGTTCCGGGCGGGGGTCTGAGTCACCGGTCCAACGGGACGACTCCACGGCTCGTCGCGAATATGATACGGAACCTTAATACATGACGGCGCATCCCCAGGATCGAGGTCGGTCCCTCGAGGGATGCCATGGTCCGGACGTACCGCTCGGCGACCAGCCTTGGCCCGCGAGGGAGGTCTCCCCCCGGAGATGAGCTCTGGGATCTCCTCGGGGCGTGCCACCGGCTGATGCGAGCGGAGCTCCGTGCGGTGGTGCTCCGACACGGCGTGTATCTCGGCGAGTACCGCGCGCTCGCAAGGCTCCGGTCGGAGCCCCGAACGCCTTCCCAGCTTGCGGAGAGTCTCGGGCTCACGCCGGCCTCGATGACGGACCTCGCTCGTCAGCTCGAGAGGCGGGGCTGGGTGAGGCGAGGACCGAACCCCGCCGATCGTCGCTCGCAACTCCTCGAACCCACGCCCACCGGCAGGACCGCCTACGCGGAGGCCCGCCGGGAATTTCGAGCTCGGCTGGCAGAGGTCTACTCGAGCCTGCCCGCCTCCGCACGCCGGTACCTCGCCCGCGGCCTCCCGGAACTCTCGCGCGTCCTCGTGAAGCGCTCGGGGGGCGGCGCAGGGGCTACCCTGGAGGGCCCATCGCCCGGAGTACCTCCGACGCCGCTCGCCCCCGTGGCTCGAGCCCGTCGTCGAGCGGGGGGGCGGCCGCACCCCCGGAGGAGGCAAGCCCTATGACGAACGGGTCCGTCCTGGAAACGGTCGAGCTCACGAGGCGGTTCGGCAGGGTGACGGCCGTCGACCGTCTCACCACCCGGGTCCTGGCCGGTGAGATCTTCGGACTGCTCGGACCGAACGGCGCCGGCAAGACCACGACGATCAAGATGCTGACCACGCTGCTCCCGCCGTCGTCGGGAACCGCGAGCGTCGCCGGCTTCGACATCGTCCGCCAGCCGTCGCAGGCCCGTCGCATGATCGGGTACGTCCCGCAGCTGATCTCGGTGGACGGTCAGGTCACCGGCTACGAGAACCTGTGGGTGTTCGCTCGGCTCTATCGGATCCCCCGGGACGAGAGGGAGGTACGGATCCACGACGCGCTCGAGTTCATGGGCCTCTCGTCGGTGGCGAACGTGCTCGTGAAGAACTACTCCGGGGGCATGATCCGCCGGTTGGAGATGGCCCAGGCGATGATGCACCGGCCCCGGGTCCTGTTCCTGGACGAACCGACCGTCGGGCTCGACCCGCTCGCCCGCGAGGCCGTCTGGGACCAGATCGAGCTGCTGCGCAAGACGTACGGGACCTCGGTGGTCCTGACGACCCACTACATGGAGGAGGCCGACCGGCTCTGCGATCGGGTCGGTATCCTCCACCTCGGAAAGCTCGAGGTGGTGGACCGACCCGCCGCCCTGAAGGCGAGTCTCGGCAAAGCCGGGGCGACGCTCCAGGACGTCTTCGTCCGGTACGCGGGAGAAGAGGTCGAGCTGGGCGGGGGCTACCGCGAAACAGGGAGGACTCGACGTGCCGCCGTCCGTCTCGAATAGCGCCGTTCTGCCGGCACCGCCCCCGGTCGCGTCGCTCGGCGCGAGGATCCTGGGGTCGCTTTCGCAGGCCGCGACCATCTTCGGGTACGAGGCCCGCAAGCTGGCCCACGACCCGACGGAGCTCCTCCTTCGGGCGGTCCAGCCGGCGCTCTGGCTCGTCGTCTTCGGGAGCGTGTTCTCGGTGATCCACGCCATTCCCACCGGTTCGCTCACGTACCTGCAGTTCCTCACCCCGGGGATCCTCGCCCAGAGCGTGCTGTTCGTCGCGATCTTCTACGGCATCGCGACGATCCGCGAGCGCGAGCTCGGCATCGTCACGAAGTTCCTCGTAAGCCCGACCCCGAGGACCGCCCTCGTCGGAGGTCGGGCGCTCTCCGCGAGCATCCGGGGCTTCTCCCAGGCGGTCATCGTCTTCCTGCTCGCGCTGGGCCTGGGCGTGAGGGTGAACGCCGCTCCGCTCGCCATCCTCGGGGTCTTTGTCGCCATCGTGTTGGGTTCCGCCCTCTTCTCGACGCTCTCGATGATCATCGCAAGTCTCGTCAAGACCCAAGAACGGTTCCTGGGGATCGGGCAGCTGATGACGATGCCGCTCTTCTTCGCGAGCAACGCGATCTACCCGGTCTCGATCATGCCTACCTGGCTGCGGTGGGCCACGGACTTCAACCCCCTGTCGTACCTCGTCGACGCCCTTCGCCAGCTGATGATCCCGGGAGCCTCGGCCCAGTTCCCGCTCGGGGTCGACCTCGGCGTTCTCGCCGTGGTCACGGTGGGGCTCATCGAGCTGGAGTCGCGGCTCTACCCGCGCATGGCCCAGTAGGACGAGAGCCGACCCGGCGAGCCGCCGGTAGGTCGGACTCCCTCCGTTCCGAGGCGGCGGCCGGTCCGCAAGCCAGGGTCCTCGGGGCGGCTTCGTTACCCCGGACGTCGGAAGGGTCTGTCGAATCAACTCGCTTCCCCGAGAGACCTGCCGTCCGACGCGGTCCGGCGGGTGAAGGCGGTCCCCAAGGGCTGCACGCGCTACCGTAAACCTCGCAGAGCGAGGTCCGAAGGGTTGCGTTGCGACGAGTGCGGCGATGTCATCCGGCAAAGACGAACTGGGGCTCGGGTCGAGGCCTCGCCGAAGCGGCTTCGACCGGCCATCCCTGCCCGACCTCTCCCTCTCCCTCACCCGCGTACGGTCACGGACCCGCGTCGCGGGCAACGAGGAGCGGACAAAGAGGGGGGATGGGTTGGGCCGGCTTGCGCCGGCCCCGGCTCCTTGGGAGGGAGGCAGGTGGAGCGGAGCCGTGCGGCAAAGTCCGAGATCCGCCTGTCCCGGTCCAAGTGCAGCGGCGGGCACGGGAGCAGAGTTGCCCGGAAAAAGGGCACTTTCTCGGGCGCGCCGGGCCCGAGGGGAGCCGGGCCCGCAGCGGTCTCGCCGTGCCGGGCACCGAGGACCGGCCCGGGATTGCCGAGAGCGCACCCCGGGCCCCCCGGGGTCGTGACTCCGTGGCCCTACCCTCACCATGACGGCTCGGCAGGGAGAAAAGGTGGAGGCATCACGTCTTTACTTTTAGTAAAGGATATTTACATGTATATTGTTTCGTCCGGTGTGGGGACCACGGCGACGGTCAGTTCCAAGGGGCAGATCACGCTCCCGAAGGCCTTCCGCGAGAGGCACAACCTAAGGGAAGGCGAGACCGTTCTCGTGCTCGAGACGCGGGACGGAGTCCTCATCCGGCACGGTCGGAAGAGCCTGCGGGGGATCCTCAGGGGGCAGGTCGACGCCGAGCTGCTGGAGAAGTCGGTGCGGGCCCTCCGGAGCGAATGGCGGCTCTGACCGGAGCCGTCATCGACACGGTCGCGCTGGTGCGCCACCTCGATGACTCGCTGCCGAAGCCGGCCGAAGCGATCTTCCGGGCCGCCGAGAGCGGACGCGGCCCCCTGTACCTACCCGAGATCGTTCTCGGGGAGTTCGCCTATCTCGCGCTCCGGGGACGGCTGAAGCTCGCTCACCCACGCGCGGTCGTCGAGGAGGTCGTCGACCAGGTCCGCGCCGCGGGCTACATCCAACTCTCCCCGCTCCCGGCGCCGGGGTGGTCGATCTTCCTCGACCTCGACGTGCCCGAGCTTCATGACCGTCTGATCGCTTCCGACGCCTTGGCGCGGGACCTCCCTCTCGTCTCGAACGACCGCGAGTTCGCGAAGGTGCCCGGACTTCGGCTGATCTGGGACTAGGGAGGGGCTCGCCCCACGGATCCCAGGGTGCGGGACGGAGCGTACGCGGCGAACGGGATCGGCGCGCGGGGCCGCAGGCGAACCCCTCATACGCCCTCGTGACCCCGGATCCTCGGCCCGGGAACAAGACCGGTCAGCTCCCGGAGGAGCTGCCGGTCCCGGAGAACTCCCGATCGACCCGGCGGGACCACTACCCGGAACGTCTCGCGGCCGGTGTCGAACTCATAGTACGCCCAACGGAGGGTCCTGGAGCGGACCCCCCGGACCGGCGGCCGAGCGGCGCCGGGGAGCTCGAACAGCGGCGGAAGCGGCCACCCCGAGGAAGCCCCGGAGCCCCGAGGCGGGAGGCGGATGACCTCCAGTACAGCGTTCAGGTCCTCGGACCGCCAGAGAGCCCGCGCGATACGACGACCCTCTCCCGGCCGGTATGCGACAGAGTCCGGCCGCCATCCCTCGATCACGGCGGACGTGCGGGGAGCAGTCGCCGGCGCGAGTCCGGGGCCCTCCCAGGGTCTCCAGACCAGCCCTGCTGTTTCCTCGTTCGAGGAGGCGGTGGGGATCCGCCGGCGGCTCACGCTCCAGTTCCAGTACGAAAGGGGTCGACCGGCGCGGGCGAGCGCGTCGCGGCGATCCCACCGAGAAAGTCCGTCCAGGACCGCCCGCATGCCTCTCGGACCCAGCGCCCCGTTGTGGACCCGGACCTCCACGTGCATCCCTAGGGAGACGAGAGAACCGCCCTCGATTCGATCCCACTCCCTTCCGTGGAATGCCGACCCGTGGCGTACCTCGAGCGGAGTGATCGGGGCGTAAGGTACCCATGCCTGCGGGGTGGTGGCATACAGCTTGTTCGGGGCGGAGAAGTGTCCGAAGTAGTCCATCGCGTACTGTTTCATCGCGTACAGCACCGTCCCGTACCGATGCGTGGTCCGTACCGTGGGCCAGCGACGGCGGCTCGTCCTCCGCACGGTCACCGCCAACGGCGGGTGCCGGGGAACGAACAGCGGGAACGGGACGAGTCGCTGCGCGGCGATGAGATCGGGCACGACGGTTACGTCGGAGCCAGGCACAAGGCTCCCGAGGCGTTCGAGGGTCTAAGCGTCCGGCGCCCCCGACCCACGCCCAGGCGCGATGGCTTGCTGCGGCCAGGGTGAGGTCGCGAGACCGCGTCGTCCCGGACCGGTGACTGGCCGAGACGGGCCCGAGGGGAGCCGCGAGACGATTTCCTCCCTGGGATGCGACCGCCCGGTGAGGGGGCGAACTGAAGGGATCGAAGCGAACCGCGGGAACGAGACTCAGACAGTCGTCAGGTCGCGATAGGCGGTAGGCCTCGGGCGGAACGCCACGAACACCACTTCATGTCCTTCGACCCGGTAGAGTCCGCGGTAACCTCTCACGCGCATCGTCCAGAGACCCCGGCCCCCCTTGAGCGCATGGACGTCCAAGGTGCCGGGGACCGACCGAAACGGCGACCGCTCTAGCTCCGTAAACCCTGCGTCGAACTGACGGCGAACCGACCTGGGAAGACGCATCAGCTCGTTCGCGGCCGATAACGTGAACCGAACGGAAAAAGCCACGTCAGTACGCCTGACGCGCTCGAAGCTCGCTCAGCGAGACACGTGGTTCCTGGCGGTAGCGGCGGTCCATCTCCTGGAGGAACTCCTCGGTGGGATACTCCTCGATCAACTCGAGGATCACGTCTCCGTAGGTCTTCCCCGGGGTCTTGTACTTGGCCAAGGCACGTCGCACAAAGACAGGGACGGTGATCGTGGTGGGGGCGGTGTCTGCGGCCACGATGGCACGAGGCAATTGGCACTATAACTGGCTTGTCCATATCCCGCCCGCATGAAACCACCCGGGCTGACGGGTGTCCCTATGGTTACGGTTGTTACGGGCCCGAGGGGATTCGAACCCCTGATCTTGCGGTTAAGAGCCGCCTGCTCTACCGGGCTAAGCTACGGGCCCGCAGGGGCGCGGGAGCCGGGCTCCCGCCATAACGTCAACGTCCGCGCCGGCGCCGAGCACCGATACGCTCGAGCGCGGCGCCGACCATGAGCGGGAACAGGACCGTCGCGTCGCCCTCGACGGTGACGTGGGGGGCCCGGGGCTTCAGCTTCCCCCACGAGATCGCCTCGCGGGTGCGGGCGCCGGAGAGGCTCCCGTCCCACTCCACCGCGGTCGTGACGTAGACGGCGGCGTCCAGGCCGTCCCGGAACTGGTTCCACCAGATCGTATGGTGCTTCGAGATCCCGCCCCCGAGCATGACCGCCCCGGCGCGCTTCGCCCCGTAGACGAGGTCCGAGAGCGCCTGCTCGTCCGCCAGGAGGTCGATCGACAGCGCGCGGTGGTCCTGCCAGAACAGCCAGAGCTGCGAGCCGACCGCCCCGTCGGTGATCCCCGGGACGAAGACCGGCACGTTCCGCTCGTAGGCGGCCCGCAGGAGGCTCGTCCGCGCGCCCGCCGGGATCTCCTCGCCGAGCGCCCGCGCGAGGCGCACCCCGCTCACGTGCCGCTCGCCGGCGCGCCAGAGTCGGCGGAGCACCTTTTGCGTGCGTCGCTCGACCTCGCGGCCGTAGCTCGCCTCCGGGATGACGAGGTTGCCCAGCCGGTAGAGGTGCCGGCGGTGGAGGTCGGCGTCGTCGAGGTCCCAGGCGCCGTGGTAGTACGGCCGGAACGACCGGGCGAGGTCGTGGTCGAGCGTCCCGCACGTCGTCACGACCGCGTCGACGTAGCCGTCGCGGACGAGCGAGGCGAGGACCCCCCGCGTCCCCGTCGCGACGACGTCGGCGGGGAACGAGAGGAAGACCGTCATCTCGCGGTCGGCGAGGATCCCGGCGAGGAGGTCGACGGCGTCGGCGAGGCCTTTCGCCGAGAACCCGCCGCCCGCGCCGAGGCGACGGACGAACTCGTCCAGGTCCGGCCGGTCGTCGACCCGGACGTCGGCGACCTTGCGCGGCATGGTCCCGGCGAGCGCCCCGGCGCTAAAACCCTCCGGTGAGGCCGAACGTGTAGGCCCGGAAGACGAGCACGTAGCAGAGCAGGTAGCCGGCGATCGCCCCGCCGTTCAGGAACGGCAGGCCGGCCTGCGGGTTCCCGCCGGCGACGCGCCGCATCAGGACGGCGTAGCCGACCAGCGAGCCGGCGAGCGCCGCGAGCGCGACCCAGAGGTTCGCCCCCAGGCCGAACGGGTGCGGGGCGGACGGGAGCCAGACGAACGCGCTGACGACGAGCGTCCCGGGGATGACGACGTCGCCGAGCCCCATGAACACCGCGCTCCGCTCCTCGAGCGGACGCGCCCGCTGCTCGCGGAGCGGCGCGGCGTGCGGGTAGTCGAACTCGACCGAGTCCGGCATCACCATCAGGATCGGGAGCTTCATGTCGGTCACCGCGTCGGCGAGGCTGACCATGTGCTTCGTCCGGTAGACGGCGATCGCGTCGTAGACCATCAGCACGCTCAGGAGGATCAGCGCGGGGAGGATCCCGAACGAGATCCCGAGGATCGCGATGAGCGCGCCGCCCGCGACGAAGCCGGCGAGGTCGACGACGTACCACTGCGGCTCGACCAGGAGCGCGAGGTAGAGCCCGGCGCTCGCGATCGCCGCGAGCGGCAGCGCCGGGCCGACCACGATCTCGGCGGAGGTCGGGGGCAGCAGCAGCGCGAACGGCGCGAGGCTGAACGTCGCATAGAGCGTGAGGTAGAGCGAGGCGGCGATCCCGATCAGGATCACGTGGCGGATCGCCTCGAGCCCGCCCCGACGGCGCGCGAAGAGGAGGATCGCGAGCGGCGCGAGCACGATGACGAGGAGGATGAACAGCGGCGCCGTGGGGCTCTGCGGGTTGGAGGTCGTGGCGAGCCCCTCGGAGCGGAACGGGTTCGCCAGGGCGAGGCCGATCAGCTGCGCGCCGACGTAGATCGCCGGGAGCCCGAGCCAGCGCGCGCTGCGCATGGCCCCTTACGGCTGCACGACCGCGTAAGCGTTGTTGCCGAGGACCTTCGTGATCTTCGCGTTGACGCTCGCGCCGCGCTGGTTGGCGCCGGTGACGAAGATGACGAACCCCTCCTTCTTCGCGACGCCGTCGCCGCGGCGGCCGACGTCCTCGATCGTGAGGCGGTAGACCTCCCCGACGACGACCGGGGTCTTCGGCTTCTCGGCCTCGACGGTCCGGCGTACGGTGACGGGGCGCTGGGCGCCGCACGCCTCGCAGACGAGGAGGGTGAGCCGTCCCTCCTTCTGGAGGTGGGTGTCCGGCCGCTTGCATTCCGAACAGATCACGTACTTCGCCGTGTACTCCCGGATCCGCAGCGCGATCGCCTCCTTCGTCAGGCGCGACTTGAGGATCCCGCGGGGGAGGTCGAGGACGCCGGGGCAGCCGAACTCGCGCGCGAGGTAGCCGATGAGATGCTCCGGCTCGCGGCGGAGGACCCCCGCGATCTCGCCGAGGTTGCGGACGACCGTGTTCCGGCCGTCGGTCATGACGTCCGGCTCGGGGACGACGAACCGCTCGGCGCCCGTGCGGACCGGCGGCAGCTTCGCGCGGGTCCGCTCGAGCAGCACGGCGTACGGCTCCATGACGGCCGTGCCAGCCCGGCGTGCGGGATAACCCTATCCGCCGCGCCCGGGCGGGAAGGCGTCGAGGGCCTCCAGGACCCTCGCGAGGTCCCGCTCGGCGACGACGCGGTCGGCGCCGCGACGCACGGCGTCGTCCTCCGGCAGGAAGGCGACGCCGAGCCGGCTCCGGCGGAACAGGCCGACGTCGATCGCGGAGTTGCCGACGCTCGCGGTCTCCTCGGCCGTGACGCCGAGCTGGGTCTGCAGCTGGGCGAGGACCCCCTCCTTGCCGTGGATCGGCACCCGGACGATCCCCTCACCGGTGAGCCGGCCGTCGCTCCGGACGCGGAAGCCGTTCGCGAGCGCGACGTCGATGCGGAGCTCGCGGGCGATCCGCCGGGCGAGGAGGTCGATGCCGCCGCTGACGATCGCCGTCCGCACCCCGCGACGCCGCAGGCCGTCGAACAGCTCCGCCGCCCCCGGCATCAGCGGCACCTCCGCGAGGATCGTCTCGAGGTCGTCCAGCGCGAGGCCCGGGCGGTGC
>JASHSA010000084.1 GCA_030037035.1 Thermoplasmata archaeon | reverse complement strand
TGTAGGAGCTGCTCGCGCCGTTGTCCCCGACGAACCGGTTGTCGGAGATCGTGTTCAGCGCGGCGCCGCCCCGGATCAGGACGCCGTAGCTCGTCTCGAACAGGAAGAGGCTGTCGGTGACGTTGACCTCCTCGGCCCCCGCCTGAAGGACGACCCCCTTCCCGTCGAGCACGGCACTGATGCCCGACAACGCGCCGGCGAACGTGCCGTTGAGGACGATCGCGTACTGCCCGTCGGTCGCGTTCACCGAGCTGACGTCAAGGCTCTCGGAGAACGCGTCGTACAGGACCGCCGGGTACGTCGTCGCGTGGACCGTCGAGACCGTCAGCTCCAGGTTGAGGACGGAGTCGATGACGGCGAACGGGACGCCGAAGATCTCCTCGCCCACGTAGAGGCGGGTCAGGCCCGAGCTCGTCGCGGTGACCCCCGAGATCGTCGTCGAGACCGTCAACTCGGCGAACACGGCGATCGCGAGATCGGAGACCGTGATCCCCGAGACCGCGGTGCCGGTCGTGTTGAACAGCTCGACCGCGATCGCGAGGTCCGTCGCGCTCGTGTCGCTCACGACGGTCGAGATCGCGGACTCCGCGACCACACCGACGGAGCCGTCGGAGGCGCTCGTGCCCGTCACCGTGTCGTCGTTCGAGGCGTAGACGATGACCCCGTCCGAGGAGATCGCGGCGGCGACCCCGGAGAACGCGTCGTCCAGCGAGACGGAGTCGTACGCGCCGACCGCAGCGTCGGTCGCGGTCAGGTCGCTCACCGTCGCCCCGTAGGAGCCGCGCTCGTTGTAGTACGCCGCGCCGACGTACCCGCCGGTGTAGACCGCGTAGGCGCCGGCGGAGGCGTTGACGTACTGGTAGACCCCGAGCGAGCTGCCGAGGACGTAGACCCCGAACGTCTCGAAGCCGACGGCCGCGACCCCTCGAACGGAGGTGCCCGTCGAGCCGATGTCGTCGACCGCGTTCGAGCCGCCGCTCGCGCTGATCCCCTGGACGTCGGTCGACTGCGAGTCCCCGACGAAGATGCCGAAGCTCGCGTTCGCCACGGAGGAGTCCGTGACGGAAGCGTCCGTGTCGTCCCAGAGGAGGACGGCGCCTCCCACGACCCAGCCGCCGGCGTACGCCTTCTCGCCGACCAGCGTCAGGTTCGTCAGCGTCGCGTCCTGGCAGTCCCAGACGTTGAACTGCGCCGAGTAGTTCTGCAGGCCCTTGAACACCGCCGGCGGGCTCGGGAAGCCCGGAGGGACGCTCGCGGCGCCGTCGTAGATGTACGTCGTGCTCGTGTTCGACTGGGAGAGGTCGTTGACCTCGAGCGGCTCCGTCAGGCCCTGGGCCTGGAACAGCACGAACGACGGGAAGCCGTAGTCGTTCACGTGTCGGAACGTGATGTTCAGGCCGATCACCAGGTTCGAGAAGTCGAACGGTGCGCTCGAGCTTCCCGTGACGTTGAGCGCCAGGCTCGCCGCCTGCGCGTTGCCGACCATGTAGAGCGGGGCGTTCAGGCTGGAGGACGGGGCCAACGAGATGTCGTAGTCGGTCACGGAGGACGTCACCGGGCCCGGACCGCCCGCGTTGGAGCCGTTCAGCTCGGCGGCCTTCGGGGCCCACGACTGGAAGTACCATCCGTTCGGGATGATGCTCCCGGCGGCGGCGGGCGGTACCCAGGTCGAGAAGCTCCCCGTGCCCGCCACGGTCGGGACGTAGCTCAGGTTCGTGGAGCTCACGCTGGGAGCGACGTTGCCGGCGAAGACGAAGCCGTAGTCCGGCGAGATCGTCCCGGAGACGTGGATCGCTCCCGGCGCGGCGGAGAGGCTCGCCGGGGTTCCCCAGAGCCCGTACAGGAGCGTCGGACCGGCGTCCTCGTACGTCGCGGCGTTCGCGCTGTCGGTGCCGGTCCAGTACGTGGCGATCCCGGTCGACGTCTCCCCCGTGTCGTCCCCGAAGTCGAACTCGGAGGGGAAGCTCTGGTAGTCGACGCTCGTGTTCGAGTACTGGAGCGAGATCGTGTTGTTGATCGCGGTGAACACGGCGTTCGAGCCCTCGATGCCCCCCACGATGACGATCTCCGCGTCGTCGAACAGCCCGAAGCCGTTGTAGGCGTAGCCGTTGATCGTGAACTGGGGCGGCTCCGCCGGAGGCGTGGACGGCGCTCCCGGGCTGTTGAAGACCAGCGTGTCGATGTTCCCGCCCGAGACGAACCCGTTAGCGCCCGTGGCGAGGTAGCCGAACGTCAGGACGTCGCGGTTGCCGACGACCGAGGCGTTGTTGTAGAGGCTGAGCGTCAGCGGGAAGTCCGCCGCGCTGATCGGGACGTTCCCTCCGACGCACTGGTAGACGCCGCCGTAGACGGCCAGCATCAGCCCGAGGTTGAACCCCGAGCACCCGGAGAGGATCGTCGTGCCGGGGGCGATGTAGGCGCCGCTCCCGTAGGTGAAGTTGAAGACGTCCTGGACGAAGTGGATGCTGGTCGAGTTCATGTTCACGACGTTCTGGGTCCAGAACGTCCCGTTCGACACGCCGCCCGGGAGCTCGATGTTCTGGAGGATCGTGTTCAGCTGGATGCCGAACGTCGACGGCGAGCCGATGCTTCCCAGGTGCTCGCCGGCCGGATTGATGACCTCCGAGGCCCCGGGGTTGCTCGCGGCCGGGGGCGTCTCGAAGGTGATGCTGCCGACGATGTTCGAGACGTTGAGCGCGTAGGGACCGCTCGAGCCGATGCCGTAGCTGGCCAGCCCCATCGAGGCCGGCTGGACGGTGTTGAAGAGCGAGACCTCACCGTTGACGACCTTTCCGGGGTGCGCGAGCAAGTCGAGATCCGGGAGCGATACGAGAGGCGCCGAGCCCTTCGCCGGATGCTCGAGGTTCTCGATCCAGGGGGTCGTCGCCAAGGACGGTCTCTCCTGGAGAAGCGACTGCAGTTCGGAGGACGATAGCTGGGAGGAGGCCGAGACGGCTGCCGGGGAGGCCGCCGCCACGGCAGCGCCGGAACCCCCGACCGCGGCGGCCGAGGCACTGACCCCGGCCTGACCGCTCACTAGCGACGTCGGCGCCAGCATCACCAGCGCGATCGCAACTACCGACGGAACGACCCACCACGCTCTACGATAGAAGCCCCAAAGAGCCATGCCGGCGCATCGCAAAGGTGATTTAATAACTGCCGGGAGGGCCCCGGCAGCCGTCCTCCGCCCCTTGCCGGGGGCCCCGGTGAGGAGACGACCCCGACGGTCGCCCTACAGCTCGTCCGGCCGCAGGTCGCGCGACGGCGCAGGGGCATGAGGGGGCGGCTTCGGCCGCGGTGCGCGTGCGACCGGAGCGGGCGCAGCCGCGACGGCGGGGGTCGGCTTGCCCGCCTCGCCGGCGCTCTTCCGCCGACGGGCGCGGCGGCGTAGCCAGAGGACGCCGAGCCAGACCGCGACCACCGCGGCGCCGAAGACGATCGCGTAGCCGACGATCCCGAGCCCGAACGGACCCCAGCCGGGCTCGGTGATCGTGATCGTGATCGGCGCGACCGGGCCGTGGACGTCGATCGTCCCGGAGGACGGCTTCGCGAGGTAGCCGAGCGGCAGGCCGGTGAGGCGCCAGCCGTAGCTGCCGTTCGGCTCGTCGAGCCCCCACGTCGCGAACGAGCCGCTCTCCGTGACCCCGTCCATCGACATCGTCACGCTCGGCGCGTGCTTCGGCTGCTGGAAGACGAACTCGACGAGGTACGTCTTCAGCGTGAACGTGACGTACTCGTCCACGGGGGCGCCGGAGACGGTGAACGTGCCCTTCGGGTTGCTCGGGAAGTAGGCGTTCGTCGACGACGAGATCTTGTAGTCGTAGACGCCGGAGGAGAGGTTCGTCTGGTACGTCGTCGCCGTGCCCTCGTGCGACGGCTCGCCGGTGATGTTCACGTACCAGGGGAAGTCGAGGTGGCCGTCCTTGCTCGGCCCCTTCGCGACGAACGTCACCGTGCCGGCCGCCGGTCCGTAGGCGAGGTCGACGGTGACGGGGGCGCCGTCGATCTTGAACGCTCCCCCGGCCGGGTCCGCCGCCCAGGCGCGGACGCTGGTCGAGGCGCTGAACGTGTAGCTGCCGTTCGCGAGCGTCACGCTGAGGCTCGAGGCGGTCCCCGGGGCGGAGAGCGACTGCCCGTTCGAGAGGTTGACGTACCACGTCGCCCCGGCGGAGAGCCCGGTCTGGACGAACGTCGCCGGGTACCACTCCGGCTCGACCTGGTAGAGCCCTTGGCTCGTCGACCCGGCGACGTAGCCGAAGCTCGCCACGCCGCCCGACGAGATCGTGTAGCCGAGGTCGCTGGCGGTCTCCCCGGTCTGCGTGTTGTTGCTCGACACCAGCCCGAGGTGCGCGGGGATGAACGTCGTGCTGCCGGTTCGCTCGACCAGCGCGGTGACGCTCCCGGACGTGGACGGCCCGAAGTCGCCGGCGCCGTCCGGCGGGCCGCCGACCAGCGCGAGCTGCGGGGCGAGGAACCCGAGGGCGCTCGAGGCGCCGTGCGGGCCGTCAGAGTACGTCGTGCCCTGCCAGGAGTAACTGTAGCCCGTCCTCCCGACGATCGTGGCGGCCCCGGGGACGTCGAACGTCAGGATCTGGGTGCCGGGGAGCCCGTAGGTGAACTTCAGCTCCGCCGGCGTCGAGCCCTGCGCCGGCGCAAGGACCGTCGTCAGCGTCAACGAGAGCGGCAACGACTCGATCTCCCCCGCGGCCGGCCAACGGTACTCGTAGACCGTGAGGTGCGGATAGATCGGCCAGAACGGGTAGGCGACCCACGCGGTGAAGTTCATCGCCCAACCGGTGCCGACGTGGTGGAGATAGACGACGCTCTGCACCCAGTAGACCGGCGCGCCGAGGGGGTTCGCGAGGAAGAAGTTCTGCTGGAGCGTCGCGTTGTAGTTGGTGTTGACGACCCCTCCGGCGCCCCGCGTCGTGACGTCGAGGTCGGTCAGCTTGACCTGATCCTCGAGGCCGGAGAGGGCGCCGTAGACGTCGTTGGCCGACACGCTGAGGACGTACATCGTGAAGTTGTAGGCGTCGAGCGCCCCCCAGCCGGTGACGAGGTCGTAGCCGACGACGGCGCGGTAGACGTCGTTGCGCCCGGAGGCGACGTCGCGGAAGGCGGCGGTCGGGAGTCCGTAGTCGTAGAGCCCGGTCACGCTGACCTTCACCCCGGAGCCCCCCGGCGGGGTGTACTGCTCCGTCGCGACCGCGTAGACGGTCGGGTCGACGTAGCCGAGGAGGGGGTTGCCGGCGGCGGCGAGCGTGTGATCGACGACCGCGAGCAGCCCGGTGACGACCCCGGCGGAGACCGCCGTCCCCTCGGCGCTCCGGAACGGTTCGCCGTCGGTCGCGTTCGTCGCCAGGTAGCGCGCGCCGTCGACCGTCAGCGTGACCAGCGTGTTGTTGGCGACCGCGGCGACGTCCGGGACGCCCCGGCCCTGGCCGTCGACGACCGCGTTCGCGGGAGAGTTCTTCTGGAACGCCGGCTCGGCGTACTCGTCGCTGATCCCGCCGGCGGAGCCGAGCGCGCCCGTGCCGGCCGCGTACGCCGCACTGACGTTCCAGGCCGCCGACGTGTCGACCTGGAGGGTGCTTGGGTCGAGGGTGACGGTCGTCCCGCCGACGGCGAGGACGCCGTAGCTTCCGGTGGCGACCGACGCCGGGAACTCGGCGTCCGAGCCGACCCACGCCGGGCTGTCGGGGTTGTCGCCCGAGTCGCCGGTGGCGCCGACGACCGTGATCCCGCGCGCCTCGGCCTGCTCGAGGTCCTCGCTCCACGCCGCGTCGACCGTGTCGAGCGTGCCCCAGCCGACCGCGACGACGCTGACGTTCCCGAGCCCCGCCCGGACCGACGCCGAGAGGTTCGAGGGCGGGCTGAGCAGGGCCGTGAACGCGGCGTCGAGCTGCCCGACCGTCGGGCCGGGGGAGCTGACCGCGTAGATCGACGCGCCGGGGGCGACGGCCCCGATCGCCTCCAGTTCGGCGGTGTTGGAGGCCTCCACGCCGGTGGTATCGTACGAGGCGCGGCAGTCCGGCGCAGGGCTCCCCAGGACCGAGACCGAGACGACGTGCGCGACGGGCTCGCCGGCGGGCGTCGTGTTCGCGAAGAAGCTCGAGAGGTCGCCGGGGTCGTACGCCCCTACTGGCTGACCGGTGGTGAGCGACCCGCAGGCGGTCGAACGGTTCGCCCCGCCGTAGGCGCCGGACCAGAGGATCGCCGCGACGCTGGCCGTCGTAGGCGTCCCGTAGAGGTCGAAGAGGCTCTCCTCGTCATAGGCGACCTGGAGGTCGGAGGGGTAGAGGTACTGCACCCCGGAGAGCGTCACGGGGGAGGGGTATCCCGGGAGCCCCGGGGCGGCCGCCGAAGGCGACGCCCCCACCCCGGCGACGGTCGCGGCGAGCGGCCGGGCGATCTCCCGGGAGCTCGACCCCAACCCCTCGACCGCCGCGACGTGCTGGGCGAGGGGCGCCGGCAGTTCCGGCGCGCCGGCGAACGCCCAGTAGGTGTCGAGGCCGTCCGCATACCGCCCCACGCGGGTGTGGAACGCCGCGCCGACGACCGCCGGGTCGGCCGAGAAGCCGACGGCGAGGCGGTCCGGATAGACGGTCAGCGGCCCGGCGCCGTTCGAGCGCAGGTAGGAGAGCAGCTCGTCGTAGACGGAGGCGTTGGGGGCGAACCGCCGGGTGAACTCTGCGGCCGAGACGTAGTGGTGGTACTGCGACGAGTTCGGGTCGGTCAGGTTCGAAAGAAGTCGCGTGAGCGCGCTGGAGTTCTCGAACGACAGGCTGAGGAGCACCGGGACCGTCGCGCCGGCCGGTGCCGCCGCGGTCACGGCGTCGGCGCCAGGCTCGTCGGCGCTCCCCCCGTCTACCGAGGCGAGCGGGGCGTCGTCCAGCTCCGCGAGAGAATCCCCTCGGGCCCCCGAGGTGGAAGGCCGAACCGCTCCGGCGATCCCGCTGCCCGTCGGCGCTCGCGTCGGCAGCGCTCCGGCGAGGGGGGAGAGGAGCATCGCGACCGCGACGAAGCTCGCCAGGACCGGAAGGACGAACCGCCGAGGTCGGTTCGAACGTCGGACCATAGCGCTCAGCCCGGTGGCCGCTGGGCAGGGAACTAGCGGCGTGGCCTGAATAAGACTTATCGGGGAGGAGCCGGCCAGAGCCGGCGGGCGGCGACCGCCTCCAGCACCTCGCTCGGACCGTGCGCGATCGGCCCGCTGCGCACGTCCCTCCACCGCTGCTCGTGGGGAAGGCGGCTCGAGTAGCCGGCCCCGCCGTGGAACTGGATCGCGTGGTCGAGCACGCGGAGCGCCGCCCGGCTCGCGCGCGCCTTCGCGAGCGCCGTCTCCCCTCCGGCGTCGTCCCCCCGTTCGAGGCGTTCGAGCGCGCGGACCGTGAAGAGCCACTCCGCCTCCAGCTCGGCCCCGTCGTCCGTGAGCGCGAAGGCGACCGACTGCTGGTCGGCGAGACGCCGGCCGAACGCCGAGCGCTCCCCGACGTGGCGGACCGTCTCCTCCCAGGAGGCCCGCGCGACCCCCAGGTAGACCGCCGCCAGCAGCCCCCGCTCCCGGGCCAGCTCCGCCTTCAGGTAGTCGAACGCCGCCCCCTCGTCGCCGAGCCGGGCCGACGCCGGGACGACCACGTGGTCGTACTCCACGCGTCCCCGGCGCTGCCAGCGCTCCCCGAGGTCGGCCGGCTCGACCGTGCGGCGGACCCCGGGGAGCTTCTGCGGGACCAGGAACGCCGAGATCCCGTCCCCCCGCTGCGTCCCCGGCGTGCGGCCGTAGACGATCGCCGCCTCCGCGTCGTCGGCGAACGCCGCCTCGCTCTTCGTCCCGGTGAGCACGTAGCTCGCGCCGTCCCGTTTCGCCTCGAGGGCGAGCGCGCTCGCGTCCGAGCCGGCCGTCGGCTCCGTGACCTGGTTGCCGACGAGCAGCTCGCCGCGGAGGAGCGGTCGGTACCACCGCTCGAAGAGCTCGGGGAGGGCCTGCTCGCCGAGGACGGAGCAGAACTCCGGCTGGAGCGCGAGCTTGGCGAACGTGGTACCGGAGAGGTAAGCGAGCCGGTGGAGGATTACGGCCGCCCGCGGGAGCGGGAGGGCCCGACCCCCGCTCCTCTCGGCGACCGTGAGCCCGAGGAGGCGGGCCTCGCCGAGCGCCCGGAACTCTGCAAAGGGGAACTCCGGCCGCCGGTCGAGCTCGCGGTAGCGGTCGGCGAGTCTCAGCCGGCGAGCGACGGCCGACGCCTCTTCGGCGACCGGGTCCTGGGGGAGGGGCCACAGCTCGCTCACAGGGCCGGCTCCCCTGCCGACGGTCCCCCGGGGGG
>JASHSA010000083.1 GCA_030037035.1 Thermoplasmata archaeon | reverse complement strand
GGCGAAGGAGGAGGTCAGCTTCCTCGGCGCCGAGCTCGGCCCGGTACTGAAGACGCCGGGGGTCTTCGACCTCCCGCTCGGCGTCCGGGCGCTGCTCGCCCGCGGGGACGTCGACGCCGTCGTCGCCCTCGGGGCGGTCATCGAGGGGGAGACCGACCACGACGAGGTCGTCATGCAGCAGGCGGCGCGGAAGCTTGCCGACCTCGCGGTCGACACCGGTAAGCCGGTCGGCCTCGGAGTCTCCGGGCCCGGCGAGACGCGCCTGCAGGCCCAGGACCGCATCGAGAACGCGGCGAACGCCGTCCGGGCGGTCGTCAAGATGCTCGCCCGCCTCCGCGAGCTCGGCTAGGCGCGCGGCGCTCTCGGCGCGGACAAAGGGACCCCGCCGCACGGGCGACCGGCGCCCTCGGTCCCAACGGACGAGGTGTTGCTCGTGCGCGGGGCAGCCTGCGTTAGAGGCCCAGGCGGGAGCGCATGTAGTCGAACGCCGTTCGACCTTTCGCGGTGTGCGGGGTGACCTTGAGCTGGCCGGCGGTCGGTCGCTGCTTACCGCGGCGCTCCAGCACGGCGCTCAGCTCGGCGTACGGGCCCTCGACGGTGACGTCCGGCGACGCCAGCGCCCCGGCGCTCACGACGACATGACCGGTCGCTTCGACGACGAGCGACGCGGCGTCGTGCTCGGTCCGGAACACCCAGGTCAGGGGAAGGTACGCCCGCAGCAGTCCGCCGAGGAAGCCGTTCAGCCTCGGCTTGACCTCGGCCTCGACCGACGGGGCGAACCGGCCCAGGAGCTCCGCGGTCTCTCCCACGGCCGGCCGGCAGCGCGGAGGGGGCTTGAGCGCTTCGCGCGAGGAGCCTTCGGGCCAACCGTTATGGGCCGGACCTCCTCCGGCTGCCGGGGTCGTACGCGGTGGCCCGTCGAGAGCTCTACGAGGAGCTCCCCTCAACCCAGGACCGTGCGATCGCGCTCGCACGCGACGGGGCCGAGGAGGGCTCCGCCGTCGTCGCGCGCCGCCAGAGCCGGGGTCGCGGCCGCGGCGACCGCACGTGGGCCTCGCCCCCCGGCGGCCTCTACCTGTCGGTCGTGGTCCGACCGGCGCCGGCCGGCGCGCTGCTCCCGCTCGCGATCGGCGCGGAACTCGCGGAGGCGCTCTCGACGTCCTACGGCGTGCGCCTTCGCCTCAAGTGGCCGAACGACCTGCTCTCCGTGGACCGGGCCGGCCGTCCCCGCAAGCTTGCCGGCATCCTGGTCGACCTCGTCCCGGCGGCCGACGGAACGGCCGCCGCGGTCGCCGGTATCGGGGTGAACGTCCTCCGCCCGTCGGAGGGTCTCCCCCCCGACGTCCAGGCGAGCTCGGTCGCGCTCGAGGAGCTGACCGACGCCCCGGTCGACCTCGAGCGGCTGGAGCCGCTCGTCGTTCGAGCGGTCGTCGACGCCCGGCGCGCGCTCGCCGCGCCGCACGGCGAACGCTCGGTCCTCGCCCGGGTCCGGGGCCGGCTGTACGGCGTCGGCGAGGAGGTCACGGTGGACGGCGTCGCCGTCGGGGAGCTGCTCGGCGTCCGGGACGACGGGGCGCTCGAGGTCGCCGGGCCCGGCGGGGTCCACGGGCTCCTCGCCGGGGACGTGCGCGTCGGGGTCGGACGATGAGCGAACGGTTCGACCGCTGGAACGTGCTCAAGAAGCGCGCGCGCGAGGGGGGCGGCGCCGACCGCGTCCAGCGGCACCGCAGCGCCGGCAAGCTCACGGCGCGCGAGCGGCTCGAGGCGTTCTTCGACCCCGGTTCGTTCACGGAGCTCGACCCGTTCGTCGTCCACCGGGCCGACAAGTTCGGCCTCGCCGACCGCCGGATCCCGGGCGACGGGGTCGTGACCGGCTGGGGGGAGGTCGACGGGCGGCCGGTCTGCGCGTTCGCCCAGGACGCGACGGTCTTCGGCGGCGCGCTCGGGGAGGCGCACGCGGGCAAGATCGTCAAGGTGATGGAGACGGCCCGGCGCGCCGGCGTGCCGATCGTCGGCCTCGACGACTCCGGCGGCGCGCGGATCCAGGAGGGGGTGATGAGCCTCGCCGGCTACGGCGAGGTGTTCTTCCGGAACGTCCTCCTCAGCGGGGTCGTCCCCCAGCTGTCGCTGATCCTCGGGCCGTGCGCCGGCGGGGCGGTCTACTCGCCGGCGATCACCGACCTGGTCGTGATGGTGAGGCCGGCCGCCCAGATGTTCATCACCGGGCCGGACGTCGTCCGCGCGGTCACCGGCGAGGAGGTCACGATGGAGACGCTCGGCGGGGCGGACGCCCACGCCGGCCTCTCGGGCGTCTCGCACTTCACGGTCGCCTCCGACCGCGAGGCGGTCGACCTGGCGCGCCGCCTGCTCGGCTACCTGCCGCTCAACAACCTCGAGGAGCCCCCGCTCGCCGAGCCGCGGCCGCCCCCCGAGAGCGCCGCCGCCGAGCTGGTCCGCATCGTGCCGGAGGCGTCGGGCACGCCGTACGACGTCCACGACGTCGTCCAGCGCCTCGCCGACGTCGGCACGTTCCTCGAGGTCCACGCCGCCTGGGCGGCGAACGTCGTCGTCGGCTTCGCCCGCCTGGACGGCCGTCCGGTCGGGTTCGTCGCCAACAATCCTGCGGTGCTCGCCGGCACGCTCGACATCAACGCGTCGATCAAGGCGGCGCGGTTCGTCCGCCTCTGCGACGCGTTCAACGTGCCGCTCGTGACCCTCGTCGACGTGCCGGGGTTCCTGCCGGGGACGGCGCAGGAGCACGGCGGGATCATCCGGCACGGCGCGAAGCTCCTCTACGCCTACGCCGAGGCGACCGTCCCGCTGCTGACCGTGATCCTGCGGAAGGCCTACGGCGGCGCCTACGACGTGATGTGCTCGAAGCACCTCGGCGGCGACCTGAACCTCGCCTGGCCGACCGCCGAGATCGCGGTGATGGGCGCGGAGGGGGCCGTGCAGATCCTCTACCGGCGCGAACTGGAGGCCGCCTCCGCCTCCGAGCGGGAGGCGCTCCGCGGGCGCCTCGCCGGCGACTACGCCCAGGAGTTCCTCAGCCCGTACCTCGCCGCCGAGCGCGGCTACGTCGACGACGTCATCGACCCGGCCGAGACGCGCGCGCGGCTCGTCGCCGGTCTTGCGTTCCTCTCCAGCAAGCGGGACGACCGACCCGGCCGCAAGCACGGGAACATCCCGCTGTAGGCTCGGAGCCTCCCGGACGATGGTCGGCATCACCGAGACGGTCCTGCGGGACGGGCACCAGTCGCTGATCGCGACGCGCATGCGCACGCGCGACATGCTGCCGGCGGCCGAGCGCCTGGACGCCGTCGGCTACCGCTCGCTCGAGGTCTGGGGCGGGGCGACGTTCGACGTCTGCCTGCGGTTCCTGCGCGAGGACCCGTGGGAACGGCTGCGCGCGCTGCGCCGGGCGATGCCGAAGACCCCGCTGCAGATGCTCCTGCGCGGGCAGAACCTCGTCGGCTACCGCCACTACCCGGACGAGACGGTCCGCGCGTTCGTCTCCGAGGCGGCGCGGCAGGGGATCGCGATCTTCCGGGTCTTCGACGCGCTGAACGACCCGCGCAACATGGAGGTCGCACTGGACGCGGTGCGGCGCGCCGGCGCGCGCGCCCAGGCGACGATCTGCTACACGTCCTCCCCGGTCCATACGCGCGAGGCGTTCGTCGCCCTCGGGCGCCGCCTCGCCGAGCTCGGCGCCGACGAGCTCTGCCTGAAGGACATGGGCGGCTTCCTGCCGCCGGACGACGCGAGCGCGATCGTCGGCGGGCTGCGCCGGGAGGTCGGGCTCCCGGTCGTGCTGCACACCCATTCGGCGAGCGGCCTCTCGACGCTCAGCTGCCTCGCGGCGGTCGACGCCGGCGCGGAGGCGATCGACGGGGCGCTCAGCCCGTTCGCCGGCGGGGCGAGCCAGCCGCCGACGGAGACGCTCGTCGCGGCGCTGAAGGGGGGCCCCCACGACCCGCACCTCGACCTCGGGGCGCTCGCCGACCTCGCCGGGTACTTCCGGACGGTCCTCGAGCGGTATCGGCCGCTCCTGGACGTTCGCTCCCTGCAGACCGACCCGGGGATCCTCACCCACCAGGTCCCCGGCGGGATGCTCTCCAACCTGATCTCGCAGCTGAAGGGCCAGGAGGCGATCGACCGGCTCACGGACGTCCTCGCCGAGGTGCCGCGGGTCCGCGCCGACCTCGGCTATCCCCCGCTCGTCACGCCGACGAGCCAGATCGTCGGCACCCAGGCGGTCCTGAACGTCCTCACCGGAGGGCGGTACCGGACGGTCACCGCCGAGGTGCGGGAGTACGTCCGGGGGCTCTACGGGACGCCGCCGGGCCCGATCGAGCCGGAGCTGTTCGCGCGGGTGACGCGGGACGCTCCCGCGGTCACCGTCCGCCCGGCCGACCTCTTGGCGCCGGAGCTCGCGCGCCAGACCGCCGAGCTCCGGGAGCTCGTCCCGGCGGCGGACACCGCCGAGGTGCTGAGCTACGCGCTGTTCCCGGCGGTCTACCGGGCGTATCGGGCGGCGGTCGACCGCGGCCTCACGTCGGACGTCCTCGCGGCGGCCGCGCTCGGGGTCATCGGGGCACTGCGCAGCGCGCCGGCGCCCCGGGCCCCGCCGGCCGCTCCCACAGCGGCGGGCTCGCCGAGCCTCTGGGCCCACGAGGGGCGCGTGCGGAGCCACGCGCAGGGGGGTGCGGTCCGTGCGGCTCACGGTCGAGCTCGGCGGTAGGACGACCGTCGTCGACGTCGCCGACGACCTCGCGAGCGTGCGCGTCGGGGAGCGGAGCTATCCGGTCCGCGTCGTCGCCCGCACGCCCCTGCGCGTCGAGCTCGAGATCGCCGGCGAGTCGGTCGTCGTCGAGGGCTGGCCCGAGCACGAGGCGGCGCCGCCGGGGCCGCTGGACGTCAACGGCGAGCGGGAGACGGCGGGCGTCCGGCTCGACGTCGGCGCGAAGGCGGCCGGGGTGCCGCTCCCCCGCCCCTCGGAGGGGACCCCGCCGGCCCCCTCCGCCCCGGCGGCGCCGGCCCACGGGGCGGCGATCGTGCCGCCGATGCCGGGGAAGGTCGTCGAGGTCCGCGTGAAGGACGGGGAGCGCGTCGCGAAGGGGGCGGTCCTGCTCGTCGTCGAGGCGATGAAGATGCGCAACGAGGTGACGTCGCCGGTCGACGGCGTCGTGCGGGACCTCGCCGTGAAGGAAGGCTCGAACGTGCGGGCCCGCGAGGCGATGCTCGTCGTCGCCCCGGAGTGACCCGGGGGGGACGGAGCGCCCCTAGCCGAGCGACGGGGCGGCGTGGCCACACGCAGGACAGCGGGTCGCGCCGGCGGGGAGGTCGCTCGCGCAGTAGATGCAGAACGGGATCGGGCCAGGGGTCCCGGAGGCTCCCGACGCCGGCGCCGCAACCCGGGGAGCGCTCGGCAGGGGCGCGCGCGCCCCCGACGCGGGGGCGGCGGAGGCCGTCGCCGGTCGGGCGGTCGCCCGCGACGACCAGTTCAGGGAGACGCTGACGACGATCCAGGCGAGCAAGAGGTAGACGACGTAGCCGGAGTAGCTCGGATAGCGGATCCACACCACCATCGTGGCGACGATGACGGCGGCGCCGACGAGCAACAGGAGGGCCCGACGATGCATCGTGCTCCCGGCCGGGGATGCGGGAGCGGATACTTCTCCGTTTGGTCGCCCCTCCCCGACGGCGCGCCGGCATGGGTCTTTAGTAGGCGAGGCCGCTCGCCCGCCCCCGTGCCGAAGGTCCCCGCGCTCGTCGAGCTCGACGCGTTCACCTACGAGATCCCCCGCGAGGAGGTGCCGGGGATGCGCGTGCCGGGACGGCTGTTCTCGAGCGCGTCGCTCCTCGAGGGGGTCGCCGGCGACCCGTCGCTCGTCCAGCTCGCGAACGTCGCGACGCTCCCCGGCATCGAGCGCCACGCGCTCGCGATGCCGGACATCCACTTCGGCTACGGCTTCCCGGTCGGGGGGGTCGCGGCGTTCGACCTCGCCGACGGCGTCGTCTCGCCGGGCGGGATCGGCTACGACATCAACTGCGGGGTCCGCCTCCTGCGCACGTCGCTGACGGTCGACGAGGTGCGGCCCCGGATCGGCGAGCTGACCGAGCGGCTGTACCGGGAGGTCCCGAGCGGGGTCGGTGCCCGCGGGAGCCGCGCGCTTGCCGCGAAGGACGTCGACGACGTCCTGCTCGGGGGAGCGGCGTGGGTCGTCGGCCAGGGGGACGGTACCGAGGCGGACCTCGCCTGGCAGGAGGAGGGGGGCCGGCTCGCCGGGGCGCTCCCGGCGGAGGTCAGCGAGTCGGCGCGCAAGCGGGGGCTGCGGCAGCTCGGCACCCTCGGCTCCGGCAACCACTTCCTCGAGGTCCAGGCGGTCGACGAGATCTTCTTCCCGGAGTTCGCCCGCGCGCTCGGCCTCGCGCCGGGCGGGGTCGTCGTCATGCTCCACACCGGCTCGCGCGGCCTCGGCCACCAGGTCGCGACCGACTTCATCCGCCGGATGGACGAGCGCCTCCGGCGGGAGGGGGTCGAGCTCGTCGACCGCCAGCTCTCCTGCGCCCCGGTCGCCTCCGAGGACGGGCAGCGGTACCTCGGGGCGATGGCCGCCGCGGCGAACTTCGCCTGGGCGAACCGCCAGGCGATCACCGCGGCGGTCCGCCGCGGCTTCTCGGCGGTGTTCGGCCGGAGCGACGCCGACCTCGGCCTCGAGGTCGTCTACGACATCGCCCACAACATCGCGAAGGTCGAACAGCACCGGACCGACGGGACGACCAAGCCGGTGCTCGTCCACCGCAAGGGCGCGACGCGGGCGTTCCCCGCGGGACGGGAGGAGCTTCCCGAGCGGTACCGGCCGTTCGGGCAGCCGGTCCTGATCCCGGGAGACATGGGGACGGCGAGCTACGTCCTCGCCGGCCTCCCCGGCTCGATGGAGCGTTCGTTCGGCTCCTCCTGCCACGGCGCCGGCCGCCGGCTCAGCCGGAGCGCGGCGGTCCGGACGTTCCGCTTCGACGAGGTGACGCGCCGGCTCTCCGAGCGGGGGATCGTCGTCCGCTCGGCGACGCGCGAGGGGGTCACCGAGGAGGCCCCCGGAGCGTACAAGGACGTCGAGCAGGTCGTCCGCGTCGCGGAAGGCGCCGGCCTGAGCCGTCGGGTCGCCCGGCTCCTCCCGCTGGGCGTCGTCAAGGGCTGACGCGGGGGCCGGGGGCGTCGCTCGGCCGACGGCGCGCCCGGGGTCGGGTCGCCCAGAGGAAGACGCCCGCGAGCACGAGCCCGGCCGCCGCACCGGTGCCGAGGACGAACGCCGGCGCGATCGCCGGGAGCGCGGCGACGACGATCGTCCAGCTGCACGAGGCGGTCGTGCCGGCCGCGTCCCGGACGACGACCGTCGCGTCGAACGTCCCTCCCGAGCGGAACGTCAGCGTGACGTTCTGCTCGGTCGAGCTCCCCCCGCCGGGGAGGCTCCAGGCGTACCCGTACGGGGCGCCGGTGCCGCCGACCGGCCCCGGCTCGAGCTCGACCGTGTACGGCGCGGTCCCGTGGAGCGTCGTGCCGGTGCAGCCGGCGAGGGCGAGCGCCTCGTTCGCCTCGACCGCGACCAGGCGGTCGGCGACGTCCCCGAAGCCGTCGTACGCCCGCGCGAGCACGGTGTAGTCGCCGCCGCCGTAGAAGAAGTGGCTCACGCTCGTCCCGACGGCGCTCTCCCCGTCGCCGAAGAGCCAGCCGACGCCGACGCCCCCCGGGCCGCTCGCGATGGCGGTGCCGTTGACCTCGAGCGGGACGACCCCGACGCTCGGCGTCACGACCGCGGAGAGCGTGAGGGCGTCCGCCGCCGGCACGAACCCGCCGGCCTCCGTCGCGAAGAACTCCGGGAGGGCGATCGGCACGTGGACGAGCGGGACGAGGAGCGGCGAGTCGATCGAGACGCCGCCGGCGAGCGTGTCGGCGGCGAGGAGGTCGGTCGCGGCGTAGTACGTCTCGTTCGCCCGCAGCCCGAAGGCGTCGGCGCCGTTGCCGAGGTCCCAAACGAGACGGCTTCCGGCGAGCGCGGCGGCCGAGCCGACCTCGCTCGCGTTCCAGTCGACGGTCGTCCCGGAGGAGACGTTCACGGCGGGGGTGATCGTCGCCGTCACGCCGACCGCGGCGCCCGCGGCCGCCTCGGCGTCGATCACGAACGCTTCGCTCGCGTTCCCGAAGCCGGCGTCCGAGAGCGACGCGATCGCGACGTACTCCCCCGGGGTCCGGTAGGTGACCGAGACGGAGGCGCCGGTCTCGCCGGTGCCCGTGCCGAAGCTCCAGTGGGTCGACGCGGCGCTCGCGTCGTAGCCGCCGCTCGCGACGGCGCTGAAGGCGACCGTCAGCGGCACCGCCCCGGCGAGCGTCGACGCCGTGAACGTCGCGCTCAGCGCCGGCTCGACCGTGACGTCGACCTCGGCGGAGGCCTCGCCGTTGACGGTGTCGTTCTCCCATCCGTGGACGGTGTAGTCGCCCGTCTTCGGGAAGATCGCGCAGTCGCAGGCCGCCGTGTACGCGTCGCTCGAGGAGTAGCCGACCTGCGGGGCGAGCCCGTTCGGGGCCGTCGAGCCGCCGGTCGCGACGAACAGGTCCGGGAAGTCCGCCGGCGCGTCCCGGGGGCGCAGGGAACTGTTGCCGACCAGCGTGAGCGGCGAGGTCGGGTTCCCGCACGACGGGGCGGCCGCGCCGCCGACGGCGATCGCGAGCCGGGCGCTCGCCCCGCCGTCGGCAGGGTGGTGGGCGTCCTTCACGACGACCTCAGCGCAGTACGCCCCGGCGACGGCGTACGCATGGGTCACCGCGTCCGTCGAGCCGTTGACGTCCTCGAGGCCGTCGCCGAACGAGAAGTTGTAGACGTACGGCGCGACCCCGCCCGTGACGCTCGCGGTGAACGTCACGCTCGCCCCTGCCGCCGGCGCCTCGGAGCTCGCGGCCAGGGAGACGTTCAACGGCGCGCCGCCGACCACGACGACGACGGGGGCCGAGGCGGCGGTCGCGCCGGAGGAGTCGACGACGTACGCCTGCACCGAGTAGACCCCGGGCTTCGTGAACGTGTGGTTCGCGAAGCCGCCGACGATCGTCGACGCGTTCCCGTCGCCGAACGCCACCCCCTGGACCGGGTACGTCGCGGTGCCCCCCCGGGGCGCGGCCGTCGCTTCGACGGTGAGGGGGGCGTGACCGTAGCGTGGCGAGACGAAGACGCTCGTCGCGAGGCTCGAGGCGGGCGCCGCGCCCGCGCTGAGGTCCGGCAGCAGCGAGGCGACGATCGGGCTACCGACCCCCGTCACCGGGTCCCAGCCGACGCCGGCGTGGTAGCCGTTCGACCCCACGACGATGTCGTGGAAGTCCTGCGCGTAGTCGGCCCCGCCAAGGATCCGGTAGATCGCCGGGTCGAGGATTCCGAGGCTCGTCCCCGCGTACTGGTCCGCGGTCGCGGCGAGCCCGGCCCAGATCGGCGTGCCGACGCTCGTGCCGTAGACCTCCTCGGCGCCGAGCCCTGCCTCGATGATCACCTTGTTGAGGCTCCCGCCGACGATCGCGACGTCGGGGACGCCGCGCCCCCGGGAGGCGACCGTCCCGGAGCCGGTCTGCCAGCTCGGACGAGGCAGGACCGAGAAGCCCCCGCCGGAACCTCCCTTGTTCCCGCACCCCGGCGAGCGGGCGCCGGACTCGTTGCCGCCCCAACCCGCCTCGCTCTCGTAGCTTCCGTTGGAGGCGACCGTGAGGTTCGTCGCGCCGACCCCGGTGACGTACGGGCTGGACGCCGGATAGTTGACCGCGACCCCCGACGTGCCGTCCGAGGAGCCGCAGTCGCCGCTCGCCGCGAACGAGCTGATCCCTTCCACCGCGCCCAGCTCGAGGATCGGTCCGAGGATCGCGAGCGTGCCGTCGCTCGATGCGTTGCAGGCCGCCGAACAGGCTTGGTCGGCCGCGTTGAAGACGCCGACCTCCGGCTCCCCCCAGCTCATGGAGATGACGTCGGCGGCGTGCGTGGCGACGACCCAGTCGATCGCGTAGTACAGACCGGAGTCGGCGTTGGGGGCGAGGACGAGCTTGATCGACGCGCCCGGGGCGGCGGCGTGGGACCATTCGATGTCGAGCTCGCTCTCCTCGGCCCAGATCGAGCTCGTCCCGGTCCCGTTCTTGCCGGAGACCGGCGGACCCGGATAGAGGACCTGGAGACCGTCTCCCGGGAGGCCGAAGTCGGAGGAGAACGTGGCGTAGTCCTGGGCGAAGTCCGACGCCGTTACCGGGGCGTAGTTCGCGTCGATCACGGCGATCGTCTCGCCGGAGCCGTTGGTGCCGCTTTCGTCCAGGCCTTCGTAGTCGTACGCCGTCGCGACCTCGCACGGGGTGAGGTAGCCGGTGTACGCCGGGCAGCCGACCGCCGGGTCGACCGGCGCGGCCCCCGCGGTCCTCACGGCCGGGACGAAGGCGCGCACGTTGCCGGTCCCGAGGACCCCGCTCCACGGCGCGATCGACGGCAGCGTGGCCGGCGTCGAGTGGGCGACGAAGAGCCCGCCGCTCTCGTTGCGGTAGAGGTCGAACGTCGTCCCGAACGCCGCATCGAACCCCGCGACCGGTCCGCTCACCGAGAGGAGCAGCCCGTCCGGGTGGGCGGTGGCGGCGAGCCCGAACTGCGCGAAGTAGCCCTCCGCCGCTTCGACCGACGCCGGGGCCGCTCCGAAGCGGGCGGCGGCGGCCGTCGCGGAGAGGAACCGGTGGAAGGAGCTGGTCCCGGGGATCTCGGAGGCCGTGACGAACGCGGAGAGCCCGGCAGGGTCACGCGACGCGAGCCCGACCGCGACGCTGAGGGAGGTGTTCGCGGGCGCCGGCCCGAGCGACGCGACGCCGACGCCGGGGACGTACGCCGGGGCGACGACGACCGATCCGCCGCTCCCCCCGGGCGAGGAGGAGGCGGGGCCGCCCGCGGAAGGGAGGACGCCACCGACGTACACGGCCCCTGACGCCACGAGCGCGAGGACGGCGGCGACGGCGGCCGCGGAGGCGAGGCGACGGGGGCGGCCGGCGAGCATCCCCGAGAGGAGGTCGGTCACTGACCATCCCTTTTGCGGCTCTCCCACCGACCGAGCCGAGACCTCATAACCCGG
The DNA here is from genome assembly GCA_030037035.1 of Thermoplasmata archaeon. Taxonomy (GTDB): domain Archaea; phylum Thermoplasmatota; class Thermoplasmata; order Lutacidiplasmatales; family UBA184; genus Lutacidiplasma. The sequence goes on along the minus strand of JASHSA010000083.1, from coordinate 9,537 downwards.
GCCCGGACTCTCGAGCGAGGAGCGCGTGGACCCGTACCTCGGTTACGCGATCGCGGCCGCCGCGGTCGTCGTCTACGGCGCGGTCGTCTACGCCCTCTGGCGCTCGGGGCGCGTCGGCCCGGACCGCAGCCTCTCGCTGCTCGGCCCGGCGCTGATGCTCAAGACCGGCCGGGGCCGCGCGGCGCTCGACCGCTGGGGCCGCTTCGTCCGGTTCTGGACCGTGGTGAGCGACCTCGGGATCGCGCTCGCCGCGCTGGCGATGGGGGTGATCGTCGCCGTCCTCGTCTTCGGGGCGGTCGTGTCGACGCGGCTTTCGGCGGCCCAGGCGCCCCCCGTTTCGGAGGCGATCGGGCTCCCCGGGATCAATCCGGTGATCCCGATCGGCTACGGGATCGTTGCGCTCGTCGTCGGGGTCGTCCTCCATGAGCTCTCGCACGGGGTCGTCGCGCGCTCGCAGAAGATCGGCGTCAAGAGCCTCGGGGTCCTCTGGTGCGTCGTCCCGGTCGGGGCGTTCGTCGAGCAGGACGACGCCGAGATGCTGGCCGCCTCGCGTCGGCGCCGGGACCGCGTGGCCGCCGCGGGGGTCCTGGCGAACTTCGTGCTCGCCGCCGTCTTCTTCTTCGCGCTCTCCGCGCTGGTCGCCGCGAGCGTGGCGCCGAACGCCGCGGGCGTCGGGATCGCGGCGGTCGAGCCGACGCTGCCGGGGACGAACACCCCCACGCCCGCCGCGACGATCGGGCTCGGGGCCGGGGACATCATCACCCGTCTCAACGGGACGGACACCGGCACCCTTTCCCTCTTCGAGGACGCGATCGCGCGCACCGTGCCGGGCGGGACGTACGGGCTCTCCTACTACTCGGCGGCGCGCGGCGCGACGGTCAGCACGACCGTCCAGCTCGCGACCGACCCGTCCAACCACTCCCGGGGCTTCCTCGGGGTCGAGGTCTACGGCCTCACCCCGGCCCAGCTCAAGCAGACGCTCGTCTGGCCGTTCTCCTCCAGCAGCGGCCCGCTCGTCGGGCCGGTCGACTGGCTGATCCTCCCGTTCGCGTCGATCGAGCCGGTCGCGGCCCCGACGTCGTCGTTCTTCCACCTCGTCGGCCCGTTCGACCACACCTCGCCTTCCACGTTCTGGGTCGGCGCGAACCTCCTCTACTGGCTCGCGTGGATGAACCTCCTCCTTGGGCTCTCGAACGCGATGCCGCTCGTCCCGCTGGACGGGGGCCTCCTGGTCCGCGACTTCGCGATGTCGGTCGCCGCGCGCTTCCGTCGCGCCTGGTCGAGCCAGCGGCTGGAGGCGTTCGGCTCGCGCGCAACGGTCGTCGCCTCGATCCTCGTCCTGGTGCTGCTCGCATGCCTGTTCGTGGTGCCCCGACTCGGCTAGGCGAGGAGGCGCTCCTCGCCGACTACCCGTTCCTGCCGGGAGCGGAGCTCGTGCTCGGCGGGGAGCAGCCGAGCGTGCGGGGGCTGCTGGAGGAGCCGGCGTACGAGCGGGTGAGGACGATCGGACGGGCGCGCGTCCTCGCCGCCCAGGACGACCCCCGGGGCTCGGTCGCCGTCGCCGAGCTCGCGGTCGCGAGGCCGGACGAGCGCTATCTGTCGTTCCTGTTCGCCCGGCTCGTCCTCTCCGCGGCCCCGGGGGCCGCCGGGCTGCGGCGGTGGGCGGTCTTCGAGTCGAAGCGCAGCCACGAGCGCCTCCGCTCCGCCGAGCCCGCCGAGCTCGAGGAGGTCGCGCACCGCCTCGGGTACCCGTTCGAGTCCGACGGGCGCTCCGTCCGCCTTTCGGTCGCCGACTACGTCCGGCTCGCTACGCCGATCCGCGAGGCGGAGTTCCGCCTCGCCCGCCAGGCGCTGAAGGACGGCCAGGTGACGGTCGCTCCGCCGCGGGCGTCGCGGCTTCTCGAGGAGGCGGTACGCCGGGCGCTCGCCGTACCGCTCCCGCTCCGCCCCGAGGTCGTCGGCGCCGTGCGGGAGCGCGAGCGCGAGCTGCTCGACGACGTCGCCCGTCGCCTCCCACGCCCGGTCGGCCGTTCCGGCGGGGCGGGGGGGCCGGTCGCGCCGGCGCTGTTCCCGCCGTGCCTCCGCAAGATGCAGCGGACCCTCGAGCGGGGCGACAACCTTTCGCACGCCGGGCGGTTCTGCCTCGCCGCGTTCCTCCACCGTGCCGGGGCGTCGTTCGAGACGATCGTCGACGCCTACCGCGGCGCACCGGATTTCGACGAGTCCGTGACCCGCTACCAGGTCGAGCACATCACGACCCGCGACGGCGGGCGAGGGTACGAGCCGCCGAACTGCGACACGCTCCGCAGCCACGGCCTCTGCGTCCGGGACGGTGACCCGGACGCGGCGTCCGCGGCGGACCGGGAGCCGGACCCGCGCTGCTTCGAGCCGAGCCTGCGCCACCCGCTCCAGTACTACCGGCGGCGCGGCGGCACGGTCGTCGCCGCCGGGGACGACGACGCTAGCGCGCCGGCAGCGACCGCAGCGTCCGCCGGGCCCGGTCGAACGCCGTCCACTGACCGGCGAGGATGAAGTAGACCATCGCGACGTCGATCACGGTGAACTCGACGCCGGCGACGTGGAACCGGGCCCACGGCGCGCTCGGCGCCCACGGCCACGGCAGCGACCAGTCGAACTCGAGGAACGCGGCCGCCGCGACGACGACCAGGCGGTCGGCCCGGGTCAACAGCCCGCCGTAGGCGCGCCCTTGGCCGACCGCCTGGGCCTGCGTCCCCATGTAGCTCGTCAACAGCAGGCTGACGAGCGCGAGCAGCGCGACGACCGGCGAGGCGAAGCCGGAGGCCGCGAGGCCGACGACGATCAGCACGTCGGCGTAGCGGTCGAGGACGTGGTCGAGGAAGTCCCCCCGCGGGCCCGAGCGCCCGGTCGCCCGGGCGACGTGGCCGTCCAGGACGTCGAAGAGGCCGGAGAGGACGACGAGCGCGCTGACGGCGAGGAACAGTAGCGGCCCGCTCCAGCGGACGAGCGCCGCGAGCCCTCCGGCGGCGGCGGCGCAGGCGAGCGCGACCCAGCTGAGCCGGTCCGGGCTCCAGCGGAGGAACGGCCGGGCGAGCCGGTCGAGGATCGGCCGCAGACGTTCGCGGTAGCCCTCGAGCACCATCGCGGTCGGTCCGAGCGGCTTCTACCCGGGGGCGTCCAAAAGGTGCTCGGTCACGGAGCGGTCGGCCAGCCAATCGACCCGGCCGAAGCGGGACGGCCCCGGGGCGCGCAGCCGCCGGGCGACCTCGGCGGCGACGGCGCGGGGACGGCGTCCGGTCGTGTCGACCTCGTAGACGGTCAGACCGGCGGCGACCGCCTCCGCCAGGACGAGGTCGAGCGCCTCGCACTCGGCGTTCGCTCGGCGCTCGGCGGCGGTCCCCCGCCGGGCGCGGGCGAGCCGCCGCAACAGCTCGACCGGGTGGCAGCGGAGGACGATCGCTTCCCGGACGGGAAGCAGGTGCGCGAGATGCCCGACGAGCAGCTCCTTCTCTCGCAGTTCCGGTAGGCGGAGGGCGACCCTGCGCAGGCGCGGGAGGTCGACGACGAGGTCCCGGCCGAGCCGGCGAGCGGTCCGGCTGGCGCGCGCGAGGACGGCGACCTCGACGCTCGGCCATCGCGGCCGCAATAGGCGCGCGACCGTCGACTTGCCGACCCCGGGGGTGCCGGTAAGGGCGGCCGGCGGCCGGGACGGACCGCCGGTCCCGGGCTTCGTCCGGGGGCGCCGGGAGCGAGCGCTCACGCGAACCGGAGGCTCGGGAACGTTCGGCGCCAGGCGAGGACCTCGGCGGAGACGTTCCGACCCCGCAGGCCGGCGTCGGCGAGCAGGTGGGCGAGCCGCGGCATGTCGGAGGGGACGAGCCCGAGGCGGCTCACCTCGGCGACCCCGATGCGGCCGACGAGGTCGGTGAGGAGACGGCGGCGCTCGAGGCGCCGGGCGAGCGCGCCGGCGCCGACCCCGTGCTCGGCCCGCAGACGGGCCCGGTCGAGGTGGATCTGGTGGCTGGACGTGTAGCCCTGTTCGCGGGCGAGCAGCGGCAGCCCCTCCGCGTCCAGCGCGGAGGCGAGCGCCCGGGCGTTGGCCACGGTCGTGGAGGCGTACTCGGCCCCGCACCGCTCGAGCTCGAGCAGCGTCTGCGCGAGGCCGGCGATGCGGTTCCAGTGGGCGTTGTCGAACGTCCTCCAGACGAGCGCCGGCGCGATCTTGCGGAACAGCTCCTCGCGGTCGGTGACGATCAGCCCGCCCTGGGGCCCGGGGAACGACTTGTGGGTGCTGCCGAAGAGGACGTCGACGCCGTCGCGCAGCGGGTCCTGGAACGCGCCGCCGGCGACGAGCCCGAGGACGTGCGAGGCGTCGTAGACGACCAGCGCGCCGACGTCGTGAGCGGCGTCGACGACCTCGCGGAGCGGGTACGGGAACAGGACGAAGCTCTGGCCGAGCACGACCGCGTCCGGCCGCTGCGCCCGGATCGTCGCGACCGCCGACTCGACGGGGAGCGAGCGACCGGGGCCGTTCGCCCGGAGCGGCTCGACGCGGTACCCGAGCATCGCCGGCACGAACTCCGCCGCGTAGCCGTCGTACCCTCCGTCCTCGGGAGGGACGGCGAGCAGGCGGGCGCCCCGCGGCAGGAGCGGCACGAAGACCGAGAGCGCGGCGATGTGCCCGGAGAGCGGCCGGGTCGTCGCGAACCGAGCGCGGAACAGGCGGGCGGCGGCGTCGTCGGCGAGGCGCTCGACCTGGTCGGTGTAGCGCGTGCCGGCGTAGCTGTTGTCGATCCTCTCGCCGTCGAACTCCCCGTCCATCGGCAGGGTGTAGCGGCCGGCGAGGTCGCTCGACAACAGGCGCCGTGCCGCCGGGGAGACGGCGTTCTCGCTCGCGAGAAGGTTGAAGACCTCGCGACCTCGCCAGCGGTCGTGCGCGCGGACGAGGCCCGCGAGCCTCCGCTCCTCGTCAGCCGGCGCCGGGGGCATGCGCGTCGGGCGCGAACGGGTGGGGCCCCTTCGCGAGCTTGCGGTGCTCCTGATGTCCGCACCGCGGGCAGACCGGCGCCTTGCCCTGCAGGTTCAGGAGCGCGTGGCAGACCTGGCAGCGCGCCGAGACGACCCCGAGGGTCGCTGGGGCGGTCGTGAGCTTGATCGAGGGGCGCTCCTGGAGGACCTTCGCGAGAACGATGTCGCCGACGGCGAACTCGCTGGAGAGCGTCTCGGTGTAGCCGTCCTTCGCCTTCGAGATGTGGACGGTCGCTTCCGGGGCGCCGGGGACCCCCCGCCGGCTCGTCGCGGTCGAGAGGACCGTGCAGATCGCCATCGCGGTCTTCAGCTCCTCGACGCGCGCGTAGACGAGCTCGCCCTCGCGGACCTCGGGGACGGAGTTGCGCGGCTCGATGCGGATCGTACGGTCGTGGGTGTCGATCGACGGACGACCGGTCAGCGAGGCGTAGATGCGGCCGCCGTACTCGTACGTCCCCCGGCCGGGAAGGAACTCCTCGGCGGCGCCGAGGTAGTCGCCCGGCAGCACGAGTTCAGGAAGCTGCCGGTCCGCCATCGTCCCCTACCGTCCGTAGCGCCCAGAGGTCGACCTCGAGCTCGACCCGCCGCCGGCGGTGGTGCGGCAGGGTGGCCGCGAGCCCCCACGGGACCGGAACGACCTCGAGGACGTGGGCGCGGCGTGCGACCGCCTGGCTCGCTATAAAGGTTCGGGAGGCCCGGAGCGAGAACGCGTGGACCGAGCGTCGCGCGAGCCGGTACGCCGACTCCCAGAACGGTCGGTCCGCGTGGCGACGCTGCGCACCGAACGGCGGGTTCATGAGCACGATGTCGGCCGGGACGTCGAACGCGCCGACCGACGCCTCGACGAACCGCACGGCAACGCCCGCTTTCCCGGCGGCCTCCCGCGCGGTCGCGAGCGCTTCCGGGTCGACGTCGACCGCGTACACCTCCCGGGCGCCGAGCGCGGCGGCGCCGATCGCGAGCCGGCCGGTACCGCAGCCGAGGTCGACGACCGAGGCGCCGTCGACGCCGCTCCAGCGGTCGGCGGAGGCGAGGAGGCTCGCCGCCGCCTCCGCCGGGGTCGCGAGCTGCTCGAGGTCGGCCCGCGGATGGGAGAACGCCGGGACCCGCTCCAGCAACCGCACCAGCTCGGCGCGACGCACGGCGGGCGCAGCCGGACGGCGCCGAAAGGGTTGCCGACCGCGCACCGCCGGGGTCGATGCGGGGAGCCGGATTTGAACCGGCGAACGCCTGTGCGGCAGGATCTCTTCGGCGGCGGACCGCCGTTTAAGTCCTGCGCCGTTACCGGGCTTGGCTATCCCCGCGGGGTCTCACCGCGCGGGGACGGCGGACTCCTCTTGCTCCCCGGCGCGGGACGGTCCGCTCTTCTTGAGCGAGACCCGCTTCGGGAAGTACTTGAGGAGCACGACGTCGTTCACGGCCGAGACCCAGCGGTACGGGACGTTGGTCGGGCGGGATTCGTCCACTAACATCGGGCTCGTCTCGCCGACGTAGAGCCCGTCGATCTTCGACGCCTCGACGTCCACGACGACGTTGTCGACCTCGCCGAGCAGGCGCCCGTCGGGGGTGTAGATCTGGCGACCCAAGAGTTCGGTCATCTCGACCAGCATGGCCCGTTCCCGGCGTGGCGAGCCGGCCCGGCCTTCTTATGCCTTTGGGCGCAGGGGCAGGCGCGCTTCGGCCCGGGCGCGCGGGGCGCCTCGCTACGTCTCGGCCGGAGCGTCCGGCTCCTCGGGGGCCGCCTGCCGGACCTGGCGGCGGTACATCTCGAGGAGCTCGGCGGACGTCGTCGCCTCCGTGGGGCCCTTGTCGTCCCGGTACCTTCCGGTGAACCTCGGGAAGCGCAGCGCGAGGCCGGCGCCGGCGCGGACCCGGCCGAGGGCGGCGCGGTGGACCGGCGAGACCGTCAGCTCCGCGCCCCGGACCTCGAGGACGACCCCGGGGCGGAACCAGCGGTCCGGCGCCACCCCCGTGTCGACCGACGCGGGGGGATCGTCGCTCGCCCAGCGGGCGAGGCGCTTCGGCATCTCCGCGAGGGCGGCGTCGTCGAAGCCGCTGCCGACCTTGGTGAACGATTCGAAGCGGTCCCGGCCCGGGTCGTAGACCGCGAGCAGGAACGCGCCGAACCGGCCCGCGCGCCGCCCCCGTCCGTGAAAGGCGCCGACGACGACGCCGTCGATCGAGTCGCTCAGCCCGACCGTGTAGTCCCGCTTGTACTTGATCCACCAGTAACCGCGGGCGCCGGCCCGGTAGGCGCTGCCCTCCTTCAGGGATTTCGCCATCACCCCCTCGCCGCCACCGGCGATCGCCTCGTCCAGGAACTCCTTCGCGACGTCCGGCGAATCGACGACCTTCTGCTCGGCGAGCCGTACGCGCTCGGTCGGGCGGACGAGGCGCTCGAGGCGCGCCCGCCGGGACGGGAAGTCCTCGCCGTAGACCGCCGTGCCGCCGTCCAGGAGGACGTCGAACAGGAACAGGCAGACCGGGATCTCCTCGGCGACCCGGTCGAGGTCGTGCTTGCGTCCGCGCCGCCGCGCGACGTCCTGGAACGGCTGGATCTCGCCGGTGTCGAGGTCGAGCGGCACGCACTCCCCCTCGACGATCGCCGGCGGACGGCGGACGGCGCGGGCGAGCTCCGGCCCGAGCTCGGGGAACTGCGCCCCGATCTCCTCGAGCCGTCGCGAGAACAGCCGCACGGGCCCGTCGCGGGGGACGTGCGCCTGGACCCGGAGCCCGTCGTACTTGAACTCCAGCGCGGCGCGCCCGCCCATCCGCGCGAGGACCGCCTCGAGGGTCGGCTCGCGCTCGGCGAGCATCGGGCGGACGGGGCGGCCGACCTCCAGCCCGATCGTCGCGAGGGCGGCGACCCCGCCCCCGGCGAGCGTCGTCGCGACGAGCCCGAGGTCGCTCGAGAGGTTGAACGCCTCTTCGATCGCCGCGCGCGACGGCTTGGCGCCGTCGGCGAACGCCTCGTTCAGCGCGTCGAGGATCGTCATCTCGCGGACGCCGACGCGCAGCGTGCCGAGGACGAAGCGGACGAGGAACCGGCCTTCGAGCGGCGAGGCGCGCTCGAGGAGCCCGGCGAGGCGCTGGACCTTGACGTCCTGGGAGCCCTCGCCGCTCGCGGCGGCGATCGCCCGCATCGCCTCGTAGACCTCCCCGACCTCGAGCGGCCGCGCCCCGGTCGTCGCCCGGCGGCGTTCGAGCAGCTCCTGCGCGGTGCGCCCGAGGTCGCCGGAGGCCTTCGCGGCCCGCGCGATGGCGGCGTCCTCCCCGCCGGTCGCGAGCGCGACGGCGCGCCGGGCGAGCGAGTCGGCGACCCCGAGCTCGACCCCCTCGTACTCCGGCCGCAGGAGCCCCTGCGAGAGGTAGAGCACGATCGCGAGCTCGTCGCCGCGGAGCGGGCGGAGGAGGTCGGCGAGCCGGTGGCGCATCTCGAGGCGGCTCTTGGTCGCCTCGAGCCGGTCGTACGCCGCGGCGAGGTCAGCGAACCTCACGGTGCGAGCCGACCTCCACCGCCGTGCGCAGGCGCTTCAGGTTCTCCCCGACGGAGCCGCTGCCGTAGACGGAGTTGCCGCAGACGAAGAACGACGCCCCGGCGCGCGCCGCGGCGACCGCCGTCTCGGCGGTCACCCCGCCGTCGATCGAGACGTCCGTCTCCCGTCCGAGGCCGTCCAGGCGCTCCCGCGCGGCCGTGACCTTCGGGAGCACCTCGGGCAGGAACGTCTGGCCGGAGAAGCCGGGATGGACGCTCATGACGAGGACCTGCTCGAGGTCGTCCGCGAGCGGCTCGACCGCCGAGAACGGCGTCTCGGGACGGAGCGCCGCCCCGACGGCCCCGCCGAGACGGTGGACCGCGCGGACGACCTCGGCCGGCGGCGACTGCGCCTCGACGTGGAAGACGAGCGTGTCGCCGCCGGCACGGTGGAACGCGTCGACGTAGCGGAGGGGGTCCTCGATCATGAGGTGGACGTCGAGCGGCAGCTTCGTGCGCGCGCGCACGGCGCGCACGAGCGCCGGACCGAACGAGAGGTTCGGCACGAAGTGGCCGTCCATCACGTCCAGGTGGAACGCGTCGGCCCCGCCGGCCTCCGCCTCGCGGATCGCCGACGCGAGGTCGGCAAAGTCCGCGCTGAGGAGCGACGGGGCGAGCCGGGGACGGCGTCGGGTCGGCACGGCCGGGCCCCAGTCCGGGGCGGTATTAGAACCAAGGCCGCGCGGCGGGGCTCAGAGGAATTCGCTCGGGTCGGGGGCGCCTTCGTCGATCCCCTGCCGGGCCCGGCGGGAGGCGACGAACGATGCCTCGGGGGTCCAGCGCCCGACCTCGCGCAGTGCCTTCCAGCTGGGGCGGAAGCCGCTGCGGCCGATCATGTCCCGGTCGTCGGGCCGGCGCCAGAGGTACCGATACAGGAGGACCTCGAGGTAGAGGGCGCCGGCGAGCGAGGCGGCGAGGCCGAGGGCGTTGCCGGCGGTGTCGTTCCCGCCCCCGATCCACGACGTCGCGATCCAGGCGTCGACGATCAGGAAGAC
>JASHSA010000082.1 GCA_030037035.1 Thermoplasmata archaeon | reverse complement strand
CGACCACGCGGTGACCCTCGGGGAGCTCGGTCCCCGCGTCGCCGAGCTCGGCTCGGGCGGGTGCCTCGTCCGCGAGGTCCGTCGGTACCACCTGCAGGCGATGGCCCACCTCGAGGCGGTCCTCCAGAGCCCGGACGGCTCGCGGGCGAACGAGCTCCTCGACGTCGGGGAGGCGCTGGTCGCCGGGGGCCGCACGCTCTCGGACCGCCTGCTGCCCGCGGTCGGCGACGGGTCGATGTCGCCGGCGAGCGCCGCGGCGGTCGCCCGCGCCCTCGAGGCGATCGGCCGCACGATCGCCTACAGCCAGGACATCGCCCAGGCGTTCTTCGACCGGTCGCAGCGGAGCGGCACCGACCCCGCACGGCCCGGGGCGATCCCGCTCCCGCTCCCCTGAGCCCCCGCTCGGTCGGTTATACGCCCCGGCCCGCCGCCCGGTCGCTCCGCGGCCTAGCGTCCCGCGACCGAAGGGGTTTTACCCCCGGGCTCCACGGAGAGCGTCCCTGCGAGGGACCGTGCGGCGGCCCGTTCGTCCGACCCGCAACGTTCGCGTCGTGGTCGTCCGTCACGGGCCGGCGGAGCCGCGGGACCCGGCACGCTGGCCGAACGACGATCGACGGCCGCTCACGCAGAAGGGACGCAGCCAGACGCGCCGCGCGGCGCGGGGCCTCGCCCGGATCACGTCGCCGGTCGATCGGCTCGTGTCGAGCGCGGCGGACCGCGCCGCGAAGACCGCCGAGATCGTCGCCGGGGAGCTCGGCGCCTCCCCGAAGCTCGAGACCTGGCCGGAGCTCGCTCCCGGCAACCTTCCGGACCCGATCTTCGACCGACTGCGCCGCTCCGTGCGCCCCGGTCAGGAGGTCGTGATCGTCGGTCACGAGCCGACGCTCGCCGAGTTCGTCGGCATGGCGCTCGTCGGCGACGGGATCTCGGTCGTCCGCCTGACCCGCGGCGGGGCGGCGTGCCTCGACTTCCCCGGCGGGATCAAGCCGGGCGCCGGGCGCCTCGTCTGGCTGTTCACGCGGAAGCAGCTCGCGAAGCGGGACGCCTAGGCGCGTGCGGCCGGCCGTCGTAGAGCGGCATGACGTGCCGGAGGACCTCCTCGTGGACCTGCTCCGGGGCGCGGTTGCCGTCCACGACCTCGAAGCCGTACTGCTGGCGCATCCAGGCGAACTCGCCGCTCAGCCGCTCCTGGTAGAGGAAGAAGCTCTCGAAGAGGTCGCGCGAGAGGCAGAGGTCCATCCCGCTCTCCCAGTAGTCGAGGCTGCCGTACTTCGCGATCGAACGGTGGAGGAGGATCTCCGGCCGGGCGTCCAGGAAGAGGACGCGGTCCGGTCGGAGCGCGAACGCGTAGAGCTCCTGGGCGTACGCCCGCGACGCGCCGCGGACGACCGCCCGCGCCATCAGCGTGTAGATGTAGCGGTCGGCGAGGACGGTCGACCCGGCGGCGAGCGCCGGAAGGATCTTGTTCTCGAGCTGATCGGCGAAGTCGACGGCGTACAAGAGCGCCATCGTCGTCGCGCCGAGGGTGTGGCCCTGCTTCGCCCGGTCGATCTCGCCGCTGACGAGGTCCGAGCGGCGCAGGCCGGTGTCGATCACCGCGTGGCCCTCGACCTCGAGCCGCTCCTTGAGGAGCGTCACCTCGGTGCTCCGCCCCGAGCCGTCGGCCCCCTCGACGACGATCAGGCGGCCCCGCAGGGGCCCCTCGGGCATCCCGGGCGGCCGGGTCCCGTACGTCCTAGCCGTCATGGGTGAGCGCCGCCCCCGTAGGGAAGTTCTCGAGGATCGGCCGGATGTGCGCGCGCAGCTCGGCCTGGATCTGCTCGACGGAGCGCGACGAGTCGATCAACGTGAAGCGGTCGGTCGTCGCGATGCGCTCGTACTCGCGCTTCAGGCGCGTCTGGAACTTCTCGTAGCTCTCCTCGACGTCGTCGGCGAGGCCGAGGTCCATGCCGGCCTCGTAGTAGTTGATCTTCTGGCGGGAGGCGAGCTTGCGCTTGAGCGTCGTGCCGACCGAGACCCGGAAGTAGAAGATCAGGTCCGGCCGGGGGGCGAACGAGTAGATCGTGCGCACCCAGTCCGGGTCGCAGCCCCGCGCGGCGTCGCGGACGAACGCGGTGTAGGCGTAGCGGTCGCAGACGACCAGGTAGCCGGCGCGCAGCGGAGGCAGGATCCGGCGCTCGAAGCGGTCGGCGAAGTCGGTCGCGTGGAGAAGGCTGAACGTCGTCGGCGTCAGGAGGCCTTTCTTCTTGCCGCGGCGGATGACGCTGGAGACGAGCTCGGAGGAGTTCCACTCGGTCGCGAAGACGCGGTAGCCCTGCGCGGAGAGCCACTTGCCGAGCAGCGACGCCTGCGTCGACTTGCCGCTCCCGTCCAGGCCCTCGAAGACGAGGAGGCGGCCGGGGAAGCCGTGCGCGGGGCTGGGCGTCTCACCCATCGCGCACCCGAAGCTCGAGGCCGAAGACCCGTTCCATCGCCTTGCGCACGGTCTCCTGCCAGCGGGACGGCAGCGCGCTATCCCCGGCCGTAGAAAACGCCACCGTCAGGGTCCGGCCGCCGTTCGTCAGGGAGAGCGCCGGCCGGACGTCGGCGAGCGTCTTGGCGACCTGGAGGATCGCGCCGAGCTGGAGCGCGACGGCGAGCTCGGGGGCCCCCGCGAGGGGGAGGAACCGCTTCTTCCACGCCGACGGCGCGGCGTCGCCGTCGTGGAGGTACGCCGCCATCGACGCGAGCAGGATCTCCCGCTGGTCGAGCCCCCAGATCGGGTAGTTGCGGATCAGGTAGGAGGAGTGCTGGGCGTGGTTCCAGAGGTCGACGGCGATCCCGGCGTCGTGCATGCCGGCGGCGGCCCGCAGCGCGAGCCGCTCGCTCCGGCCCCAGCCGTGGCGGCCCGCGAGGAGCCCGAAGAGGCGGTCGGCGAGCTCGCCGACCTCGCGGCCCCGTTCGTCGTCGAACGCGAACGACGCGGCGGCGGCGGTGACCGAGCGGTCGACCAGCGTCTCGGAGGAGACCGGCAGCTTCGCGCGGACGGCCTCGAGCGCGATCCCCTCGCGGATCCCCGCCCCGGAGACGAGGAGGTGGTCGATCCCGAGCGCCCGCTCGAGCTCCTCGAAGACGGCGATGCCCGCGAGGACGACGTCGGCGCGGTCGGAGCCGATGCCGGGGACCGCCTTGCGCTTGCTCGCGGGCATCTCGGCGAGGAGCTCGTCGAGCGCCTCGATGGCGCGGTCGTAGAGCCGGAAGCCGTGGACGCGGCGCACGGGGAACTCGGTGAGCTCGATCGACGCCCGGGCGAGCGCCCGGACGGTCCCTCCGACGGCGACCAGGCGGTCGTGGTGGCCGCCGAACGCCTCGATCGTCGAACGGATCGCGCTCCGCACGTGCTCGCGCAGCTCGTCGCGCTCGCGACGCTTCGGCGGGTCGTGCTCGAGGAAACGCCGCGAGAGACGGAGCGCGCCGAGCGGCAGGCTGACGGAGTTGCGCAGCGCGCCGTCGCGGACCTCGGCGAGCTGGAGCGAGCCTCCGCCGAGGTCGCAGACGAGGTCGTTGCGGAGCTCGAGCGTCCCCGCGACCCCGAGGTAAGCGTAGCGCGCCTCCTCGGTGCCGGAGATGATCTTGAGGCGGACCGAGGTCGCCCGCTCGACCTCCTGGACGAACGACGGCCCGTTCGGGGCGTCGCGCGCGGCGCTGGTCGCGACGCCGATCACCTTGCGGACGCCGAGACGGCGCAGGCTCGCGGCGAACCGGCGCACTGTGTGCACGCCGCGCGCGACCGCCGCCTCCGACAGCGCGCCGTCCGGGCCGGTGCCGAGGCCGAGGCGCGGCGACTCCTTCGTCTCGTAGACCGGCCGGATCGTCCCGGCGGAGGAGGTCTCGAAGACGACGCAGCGCGCGGTGTTCGAGCCGACGTCGATCACGCCGAGGAGCGCCGGTACGCCCCGGAGGAGCTCGCCGTCGGCGAGCGCCGAGCCGGCCCGCTGCCGCGCCACGCGCGCCAAGAGAACTGCCGGGGTAAAGGAGTTCGGTCCGTCCGGCGCGGACGCTCGTCCCGACCGAACCGCTAACTAGCGTCGTACGGTCCTCCCCCCACGTGGCGCGACGCGCGGGGACGGGCGCCTCTCCGCCGGGTCCGCTCCGGCTCCGGAGCGAGCTCCTCCGCACCCTCGCCCTCCTCGACCGGGAGGTCGAGGCCGGGCTCGCCCCTCC
>JASHSA010000081.1 GCA_030037035.1 Thermoplasmata archaeon | reverse complement strand
ACGCTCATCCGCTTCGCGATGCCGGAGCGGCGTCTTGAACTCTGCGCGGGCGCCGGGCCGAGCGGGGACGGCGCGATTCGCCCGCCGGGCCGCACCCCGCGGGTCCGCTCAGCCGGTCGGGGGCGGGACCGAGCCACCCGACGGGCCCTCAGAGGCTGCGCCGGTCGACCCCGGGCGCGGCTCCTCCGATGGCGATCCGCCGGAGGCCGCCGGGGGGGGCGACCCCGTCGCCGGCGCCGGTCGCTTCCGGCCCCGGACGGCGAGCAGCACCGCTTCGAGCACGACGATCGCGAGGAGCAGGAGGCTGATCAACATCCAGCCGCTCACGGGGATGGCGCCCGAGGAGTGGCTGAACGTGAGGGCGATCCCCTCGGGGGAGCCCGTCTCGACCGCGGAGCCCGACGAGGGGCTGGCCGAGTAGCCTCCGACCCCGGGGACGGAGAACGCGTAGGAGCCGTTCGGCACCGAGAACGTCGTCGAGCCCGTCGCCGTCCTCTGGGTCACGCCGGCGAACGTCACCGACCAGGGCGTCTTCGCCGGAAGGCCGCTCTCGGTGAAGGTGACGGGATACGCGGCCGGCCCGAACTCGAGGACGCGATTGTTGGTGGAGTCGACGACCCAGAGCTCGCCGAGGGGGTCGAAGGCGAGCCCGAACGGCGCGTTGAACTCGGTACGGTTGACCCCGCGGGAGGAGCTCGTGTTGTTCACCTGGCCGAGGATGACGGACGGGTTCTCGTTGTCCTGGATCGGCGGCGTGTACTCTGTCACGCGGTTCGGGAAGCTCGGGTCGGAGACCCAGACGTCCCCGGCGCGGTCGACCGCGATCCCCTCGGGGGAGTACATCCCCAGCGGCAGCGTCTCGCTCGTGCTCGTGAAGCTCGACTCGCCGAGCACGATCGACGCCGGCATCCCGGAGGAGAGCGGCGGGAAGAACCCGAGCGCACGGGCGTTCCCCGCGTCGGCGACCCAGAGGCTGCCGTTCGCGGTCGCGGCGAGGTCGAACGGTGCCGAGAGGTTCGTCGCCGTCGTGTTCGGCTGGACGCCGCCAAAGCTGCTCTGGCCGATCACGAGGTCGGCGCTCTCGCCGTCGACGAACGGGGGCGCGTAGCCGAGGAGTCGGTTGTTGAACGTGTCGGAGACGACGAGCTCCCCGGAGGGCAGGAACGCGAGGTCGGCCGGGTCGTACAGGCCGGCCGAGCCGTTCGCGCTCGCGTCCGTCGTGAACGACGCCTGGCCGAGCACGACGCTCGCGTTCATCCCGGTCCGGAACGGGGGGACGAACTCGAGGAGGCGGTTGTTCCCCGAGTCGGCGACCCAGAGGTCGCCGGAGGCGTCGAAGGCGACCCCCCGGGGCTGGTCCAGCCCCGACGCGGTGTCGTTGTGACCGATGCTCATCAGCCGCGACTGGCCGATCACGAGCGTCGCGTTCATCCCGGGCACGAACGGCGGGGAGAACTCGAGCACGCGGTTGGTGCCGGTGTCCGCGACCCAGAGATCCCCGAAGGCGTCGAACGCGACCCCGGTCGGCTCCGTGAGGTTGGCGGCGGCGGGCCCGGCAAGCCTCGAAACGAAGTTCGACTGCCCGATCACGTTCGAGGCGCGCATGTCCGTGCGGAACGCGTTCCCCGCGGCGACGGGGATCCCCGGAACCGCCTCGGACCCGGCGGGGGGGGTGCGTGGGGCGGCGTACGGGACGACTTCCGCGACGGCGGCCGTTCCGGCGAGGAGCGCCGTGACCGCGAGCACGACCACCAGCCTCGGAGCGAGGAGCCTTCGGCAACGAAGCCTGGCTCGCGGCATCGGAGACGGCGCACCGCGTTCCGCGTTAAAAGCGTCGGCGGGGGCGTCCCGTACCGTTGGCGGAGCGCCTCCGGAGCCTCAGGCGAGCTCGGCGAAGAGCTGGTGGGGCTCCTCGAGGTACGACTTCACCGTCGCGAGGAATTGGGCCCCTTCGTAGCCGTCGAGGACGCGGTGGTCGAGCGAGACGGAGAGGTTCATCAGCTCCGCCGGCCCGATCGTGCCGTCGGCGCGGTAGACGGGACGGCGCTGGATCTTGTGCACCCCGAGGATCGCGACCTCCGGGTAGTTCAGGATCGGCGTCGCGAGGACCCCCCCCAGGGCCCCGAGGCTCGAGATCGTGAACGTGCTGCCGCTGAGCTCCGCCCGCTGGAGCTTGCCCGCCCGTCCCCGCTCCGATAGGTCCTGGATCGCGCGGGCGAGCTGAATGATGCTCTTCTGGTCGGCGTTCCGGACCACGGGGACGATCAGCCCGTCCGGGGCGGCGGTCGCGATGCCGAGATGGTAGGCGGACCGGACGAGCAGCTCGTTGTGCTCGTCGTCCATCGTAGCGTTCAGACGCGGGTGCGCCCGAAGCCCGGCGAGGACGCCTTTGAGGACGAACGGGAGGTACGTCAGCCGGAGCCCCTGCTTCTCGACGTGCTTTGCCATGCGCTCGCGCAGGTGCACGAGCTCGGAGACGTCGACCTCCTCGACGTACGTGAAGTGGGCGGCACGGTGCGTCGCCTCGGCCATGTGCTCGGCGATCACGCGGCGCAGCCCGCGGATCGGGACCCGTTCGGCGATCTCGGCGGCGGGCGGCGCGGACGGGGCCGGGCCCCCGGCGGGGGAGGGAGGCGGCCCCTTCGAGGGGGAAGGCAGCGTCGGGGCAGGGAGCGCCGCGGACGCGGCGGCGCTCCCCGTCGGCCGTTCGAGGTCCGCTTCTACGATACGGCCGCCCGGCCCGCTGCCGCGCACGCGGGAGAGGTCGATCCCTTTCTCGGCGGCGAGACGCCGCACGTACGGGCTCGCGAGGGCCGGTCCCTGCGACGGAGCGACGGAGGGGCCCGGCCCGCCGGGCGCGCTCGCCGGACGTTGCCCGGCGGAGGCGGCGGCCGACGCGGATGCAGGGGGCGCGGCGCCGGACGACGAGGCGAGAGCGGAGGCGGCCGGCGCCCCTCCGGGTGCGTCGATCGTGACGAGCAGCCCCCCGACCTTCACCTTGTCGCCGACGTGGGCGTGGAGCTTCAGGACCTTGCCGCTCTTCGGCGACGGGATCTCGACGTTCGCCTTGTCGGTCAGCACGCTGACCAGCGGCGCGTCCTCCTGGACGCTCTCGCCCTCCTTGACGAACCACCGGACGACCTCCCCCTCGGCGACCCCCTCTCCGATGTCGGGGAGCCGGAACTCGTAGGCCATCGTGCGCCCCCCTACGACGCTCGAACGGCGGCCCGGGCGGCCGCCGCGATCCGCTCGGCCCCGGGCAGGTAGACGTTCTCGAGCGCGTACGGGAACGGCGTATCGTAGCCGGTGACGCGCGCGATCGGGGCCTTCAGCGAGTAGAACGCCTTCTCCGCGAGGAGCGCGGCGACCTCCGCGCCGAAGCCGCAGAACCTCGCCGCCTCGTGGACGACGACCGCGCGGCCGGTCTTGCCGACCGAGGCGAGGACCGACTCCTCGTCGAGGGGCACGAGGCTCCTGAGGTCGACGACCTCGGCGTGGACCCCCTCCGCCTCCAGCGTCGTGGCCGCCTCGGTCGCCGGCGGGACCATCGCGCCGTAGGCGAAGATGCTCACGTCGGTGCCGGCGCGGACCGTGCGCGCGGAGCCGAACGGGACGCGGTGGTCCCCGTCGGGGACCTCGCCGGTCACGGAACGGTAGATCCGCTTGGGCTCGAGGAAGATCACCGGGTCCTCGTCGGCGATCGCGCTGAGGAGCATCCCCTTCGCGTCCGCGGGGGTCGACGGGACGACGACCTTGAGCCCCGCGGTGTGGCAGAAGTACGCCTCGGTGCTCTGCGAGTGGTAGAGGCCGCCCTTGATCCCGCCGCCGTACGGCGTGCGGATCACGACGTGGCAGGGGTACTGGCCCCCGGAGCGATAGCGCATCTTCGACAGCTCGCTGACGATCTGGTCGAACGCCGGGTAGATGAAGTCGAGGAACTGGATCTCGGCGACCGGCTTCAGCCCGTAGAGCGCCATCCCGATCGCCGAGCCGACGATCCCGGTCTCGGAGAGCGGGGTGTCAAGGACCCGGTCCGCGCCGAACTCCTTGAAGAGGCCCTCGGTCGCCCGGAAGACCCCGCCGTTGACGCCGACGTCCTCGCCGAGCACGATGACGTCCGGGTCGGCGCGCATCGCCTCCTGCAGGCCGCGGTTGATCGCCTGGACGAGCGTCAGTTCGCTCACGCGGGGCCTTTCCTCGCCTCGAGCTCGGCCCGGCAGGCGGCGCGCTCCTCTTCGAGGCGTCGGCTCGGGCGCGCGAAGACGTCGTCGAACAGCGAGAGCGGCTCGACCGGAGCGGCCGCCTCCGCCTGCCCGATCGCGGCCGCGATCTCGGCGCGGGCCTCCTCCGCGTACTTCGCCTCCGCCTCGTCGTTCAGCAGGCCGGCGCCGACGAGCTCCATCTTGAGACGAAGCAGCGGGTCCCGCCGCCGGGCCTCCTCGACCTGGGCGTCGCTGCGGTAGCGGTGCGGGTCGTCGGAGGTCGAGTGGGGTCCGAAACGGTAGACCTGGGCCTCGATGAGGGTCGGACCCTCGCCGGCGAGGGCCCGAGCCCGCGCGGCGCGGACCGCCGCGTGCACGGCGCGCAGGTCGTTCCCGTCGACGACCACGCCCGGGAAGCCGTACGCCTCCGCCTTCATCGCAAGCGTCGCGCTGCGGGTCTGTCGCTCGCGCGGGAGCGAGATCGCCCATTCGTTGTTCTGGCAGAGGAAGATCGTCGGCGCGCGGAAGACGCCGGCGAAGTTCATTCCGGCGTGAAAGTCGTTCGAGCTGGTCGCGCCGTCGCCAAAGTAGGCGATCGTGGCGAGCGACCCCTTGCGGTACTTCGCCGCCATCGCCGCGCCCACGGCTTGAGAGATCTGGGTGCCGATCGGACTGGACGCCGAGACGAAGTGCTGGTCCCGGAAGGCAAAGTGGTTCGGCATCTGGCGACCCTTCGAAAGGTCCCTCGCGTTGCCGAACAGCTGGTCGAAGATCCCCTGGAGCGGGACCCCGCGGACGAGCGCGACCGTGAGCTCGCGGTACGCCGGGAAGACCCAGTCCTCCGGCTCGAGCGCGAGCGCCGAGCCGACGAGCGTCGCTTCCTGGCCGGCGTGGGGCGCGTAGAACCCGATCCGCCCCTGGCGCTGGAGCGAGAGGCATCGCTCGTCCAGGGCTCGCGCGAGGACCATGGTGCGGTACGCCTGAACGAGGCGCGGGCCGGCGAGCGCGTCGGGGGCTGCCGGGGCCTCCACCGGCCGGGGGGTTGTGGTCGACACTGCGCTCGCTCTCTCCGACGAAGCCCCGGCCTATAAGCGTGGGGGCACCCGGAGAGGCGCCGTCGAGGGTGGGTCGCGGGGCTCGCCTGCCGGGGGACGCGGGAGACTGTGCGCGCCAGGGGGGTCCTCGGCCGTCGTCGCGGACGGAACGCCTCCCCGGAGGACCGTCCCATCTCCTGCCGGGGAGGTTCACCTCTCAAGTACTCTCTCGATGCTGCGCACCGCCCCCATGAGCCTAGCGTCCCGTGATGCTCCGGCCATCCAAGCGACGGACGTACGTCGCGTCTTCGAGAGCCGCAAGGGGTTCTTGTTCCGCGAGAAGACGAGGACCGAGGCGCTGAAGGGCGTCGACCTGACGGTCGAGCGCGGCGCGATCTTCGGGCTCCTCGGTCCGAACGGGGCGGGCAAGACGACGTTCACGAAGATCCTCTCGACCCTCCTGCTGCCGACCTCCGGCACCGCGCTGGTGCTCGGGCACGACGTGACGAAGGAGACCGACTGGCTCCGCCCGAGGATGGGGCTCGTCCTCGGAGGCGAGCGCGGGCTCTACAACCGGATCAGCGGCCGCGACAACCTGCGCTACTTCGCCGACCTCTACGGAGTACCGCTCGCCGAGCGGGACGCCCGCATCCGCGAGGTCCTGGCGCGCGTCGACCTCGAGAACGCCGCCGACCGGCGCGTCGAGGAGTACTCGCGGGGGATGAAGCAGAAGCTCCATCTGGCGCGGGGGATCCTCCACCGGCCCGAGATCCTCTTCCTGGACGAACCGACGATCGGGCTCGACCCGAAGAGCGCGCGGGAGACGCGCAAGCTGATCCGCTCGCTCGTCGGCGACGGCGTCACGATCTTCCTGACGACCCACTACATGTTCGAGGCGGAGGAGCTCTGTCCGAAGCTCGCGATCCTC
The DNA here is from genome assembly GCA_030037035.1 of Thermoplasmata archaeon. Taxonomy (GTDB): domain Archaea; phylum Thermoplasmatota; class Thermoplasmata; order Lutacidiplasmatales; family UBA184; genus Lutacidiplasma. The sequence goes on along the minus strand of JASHSA010000081.1, from coordinate 329 downwards.
TCCAAGGGACGGATCGTCGCCCGCGACTCGGTCGACGGCCTGCGGTCGCTGGTCGGCGGGGACCGGACGCTGGAGGTCGAGGCGTACGGGTTTGAGGACAGGGAGGTTGACGCGCTCCGGGCGCTGCCGGGGGTCTCGAAGGTCGTGAGCGAGGAGTTCGGTCCGATGACCCGCCTGACGCTGCGCGTGCGCACCTCGGAGACGACGCTCGAGCAGGTCCGCGCCGCGCTCCCCGGGCACGCCGAGCTGGCCGTCCGCGAGCGGCGCACGTCGCTGGAGGACGTCTACCTCGACCTCGTCGACGAGGACGTGCGATGAACGCGGAGGTT
>JASHSA010000009.1 GCA_030037035.1 Thermoplasmata archaeon | reverse complement strand
TGCTGGAGTACCCCACACTGAACCGGGCGATGGGGGACGAAGGTCGCTGGGAGGCGCTCCGGGAGGGATGGCCCGAGCGCGCGCGCGAGACCGTCGAGGTCTACCGCGAGGCGATCGTCGCCCGGGGAGGTCGAGCTCGATGAGGACCGGAGGCTGGCGGTGTTCTCCGCTCCACGACTACTCCCCAGGCACCGTCCGCGGTAGACCGGGGCGGGGCGGCCCGAAAGGTTGACCGATCTCCCGGAGCGTGTCTCGCAGGCCCCCCCGGGCGACGCGCGTTCGGTCGCACCCCGTGGACCTGGGCGAGAAAGGATGAAGCGCTCGGCGGTCCTCGGCGTCTCGTAGGTTGACCCCCGGCTCGATGAAGACCGTCCTCGTCGTCGTGATCGCGGCCGTCGTGGCGGCGGCCGCGGTAGGCACCGCGGTGCTGGTCTCGACCGGGGCGTTCCGGGCCGCCGGGGGAAAGGCGGGTTTCCACGGCTACGAGGTGACGTTCGGGGAGTCGACGCTTCCCGAAGGGACCGAGTGGTTCGTGAACCTCTCGGACGGGAGCTCGTTTCACGGTACCGGGGAGTCGATCCAGTTCTCCGAGACGAACGGTACGTACGACTACTCGACCGCGTCCTCCAGCAAGGACTACCTCGGGTCGAGCGGGACGTTCACGGTGAGCGGCGCCGCCGTGTTGGAGACCGCGGCGTTCCTGCTCATCCGCTACTCGATCGCGATGGGCGCGCCGAGCTGGTCGAGCACGAATCCCGACTACGGGACGATCGTCATCGCGGCGGTCTCCGGCGGCCTCACGACCGCCATGTTCGGGTTTTCGGTCATCACGCAGAGCGACTCCTCCGTGGCGGTCGGAACCGCCGCCCCCTCGTCGTGCGCGTGGGCGAAGGCCGGGACGGCCTTCACGACGTCGAACTGCGGAGCGCCGACGGGGAACTGGTACGTCGTGCTGTTCTGGACCGGCAACGACTCGATCGCGAACGTCTACGTGAACGGCGGCTGGCAGCCGGGAACGCCGACGACGGCGATCGCCGCCGGATCCGAGACCCTGGTCGTCGTCGGGGCGGAGAGCCTCCTCCAGAGCTCGGGAGATACCCTGAACGCGGGCGGGACGGCGCCGTACATCGTCTCCGGCACGTCGGGGTCGTTCTAACGGACCCGGCGCCGCGAGCGCGGTCCCAAGGCCTACGCGGAAGGCGATCCCGCGTGCTCTGCGTCCTGGCGAGAGGCGCGTCGGGTCGACCGCACGGAACCCTCCCGACAGGAGAGGCTAAGGGCTCCTGACCACGTCGACGCGCCGCGCCGCGGCGGGCGCGAGGGAGCGGCGCGAGCCTTGAACCCGTACGAGCCCGGGACCCCGAGATCCGTCACCTTGCGTGCGTCCTGGACCGAGATCCGGTAGGTACCGTGCGCATCCTCCTCTACCTCCACCTTCACCAGCCCTGGCGCCTCGCACGGTTCCGCTTCCTCGACCTCGGGAGCGGCCGGTCGTACTTCGACGTCGAACGCAACCTCGCGATCTTCCGCGGGATCGCGGAGCGCTGCTACCGGCCGGCGCTCGACCGGCTCGCGGCGATGCTCGACGGCGACCCGGGGTTCCGCCTCAGCCTCTCGGTGACCGGGACGTTCGTCGAGCAGGCCCGTCTCGCCGCGCCCGACGTCCTCGACCGCCTGCGGGCCCTGGTCCGGAGCGGACGCGTCGCCCTGCTCGCGGAGACGTACTACCACTCCCTCGCCTTCCTCGTCCCGCCGCCGGAGCTCGCCGAGGAGGTCGCGCTCCATCGTGAGCTGCTGCGCAAGGAGTTCGGCGCCGAACCGAAGGTGCTGCGGATGACCGAGCTCGCCTACTCGGACGACCTCGCCCGCTTCGCCGAGGCGGAGCGGTTCCGCGCGATGCTCGCCGAGGGATGGGAGGGAGTCCTGCGCGGCGAGCCGCCGACGCACCTCTACTGCGCCGCCCCCGCGCCGACGGTGAACCTCCTCCTGCGCCACTACCCGCTCAGCGACGACGTCGGCTTCCGCTTCTCCTCGAGGAGCTGGAGCGAGTTCCCGCTGACGGCGGAGAAGTACGCGCGCTGGCTCGCCGCGACCCCGGGCGAGCTCGTCGGCTTGTTCATGGACTTCGAGACGTTCGGCGAGCACCATCCGGCGTCGAGCGGGATCCTCGACTTCCTCTCCGCGCTTCCCGGCGAGGTCCGCCGCCACCCGCACCTCGCCTGGTCGACCGTCGACGAGGCGGCGGAAGGGAAGCCCCGCGCGCCGCTCTCGGTGCCGTACACGATGAGCTGGGCCGACCAGAACCGCGACCTCGGGGCGTGGCTCGGCAACGACCTGCAGCGCTCGGCGTTCGAGGCGGCGAAGAAGGTCGGGGTCGTCGCGCGCCAGGCCGGGGACGAGGCGGTCCTCACCGACTGGCGCAAGCTCCTGACGAGCGACCACTTCTACTACATGTACGTCAGCGGCCACGGCGCCGACCAGAGCGTCCATCAGTACTTCTCGAGCTACGAGAGCCCGTACGACGCCTACGCGAACTACATGAACGCCCTGACCGACCTGCGCCGGCGGGCGCTCGAGCGCCTCGGCGTCCCGATCCTGAAGTGAGCCTGCCGCGCTCGCCGAGGTCGTCCCGGCGCGAGCGACTCGAACCGAACCGTTATGGCTCGTCGGGGTCCGAGGGGGCCCCGGTGAGGGGGGAGACCACGGTCGCCGGGGCCTCGCGTCCCGGACCGGCATGATCACGCAGGTCGCCGGGAACGGCCGGCTCCTCCTGACCGTCAACGAGGACGGGGACTGGAACGAGCTGTTCTACCCGTTCCCGGGGCAGTTCCAGCAGCTCCGCGAGGCGCGCCTCGGCGTCTACGACGTCCGCTCCCGCCACTTCTCCTGGCTGCGCCGCGGCAACGGCTTCCGGATCGAGCAGCGTCCGTTCGGCGCCGGCCACCTCCCCGAGTCCACGTGGAGCGGCGAGGGGCTCAAGATCACGCTCCGCGACCACGTCCATCCGAACCACGACCTGCTCGTGCGGCTCGTCCGCGTCGAGGCGGAGCCGTCGCGGCCGCTGCGGCTGTTCACGTACCATGCGTTCCAGATCGCCGAGTCGATGTACCAGGACACCGCCTACGTCGACCCGAAGGTCCCGTCGCTCGTCCACTACAAGCGCGGCTACTACTTCGAGTTCTTCGGCGACCCGGAGTTCACGCACGCCGCCTGCGGCGAGCACACCGTCAAGGGGCTGCAGGGGACGTACGTCGACGCCGAGGACGGCCGCCTCGAGGGACGCCAGGTCGCCCACGGCGCCGCCGACAGCGTCATGGAGTGGGACGTCGAGCCGCCGGCCGGGGGGGCCGCGGAGCTGCGGGTCTTCCTCGCCGCGGCACGGAGCCTGCCGGCGGTCCACGAGATCCGCGACTACGTGCGCCACGGCGGCCCGAGGCGCTTCGTCCGGGAGTCGGAGCGGTTCTGGGAGGCGTGGACGGAGCGCCGCCTGCCGCACGCTCCCCCCGGCCTGAGCGAGCTCGGGCGGGAGGTCTACCGCGCGAGCGTGCTGCTGATGCGCCACGTCACCGGGCACAACGGCGCGATCGTCGCCTCCCCCGACACGCGGTCGCTCGTCGCCGCCGGCGACACGTACAACTACTGCTGGTGGCGCGACGGCGGCTACGTCGCGAAGGCGATGGACGAGGCCGGCCTCTACGAGAGCGCCGCGCGGTTCCTCGCCTTCGCCCAGGAGTGCCAGAACCCGGACGGCTCGTTCTTCCACCGGCACTTCCCGGACGGCGCCCTCGGCAGCACCTGGCATCCCCCGCCGTTCCTCCAGATCGACCAGACGGCGACGGTCGTCGCGGCGGCGTGGCACCACTACAAGCGCGGCGGCGACCCGGACGTCCTCGTCACCCTCTGGCCGCTCGTGAAGAACGCCGCGAACTTCCTCGCCGGCTTCCGCGACCCCGAGACGCACCTTCCTCGCCCGAGCTTCGACCTCTGGGAGGAGCGCATGGGGGTCCACGCCTACTCGACCGCGGCGGTCGCCCACGCCCTCGAGCGCGCGGCGCGGATCGCCGCCGAGATCGGCAAGGACCCGTTCCCGTGGCGCCGCGCCGCGCTCGAGGTCGCCGACGCGGCGATCCGGCTCTTCTGGGACGAGAAGCTCGGGCGGTTCGTCCGGTCGATCGAACCGCGCGACGAGAAGCTGGACGCCTCGCTCCTCCTCGCCCTCAAGCTCGGCCTCCTGCCCTGGAGCGACCCCCGCGCCCGGGCGGTCGTCGACGCCGTCGAGGCCCGCCTGTCGGTCCCGTCGCTCGGGGGCCTCGCCCGCTACGAAGGGGACACCTACTACGGCCACGAGAACCCGTGGATCGTCTGCACCCTCTGGCTCGCCGAGGCGCGGCTGCGCCTCGGCGACCGCGAGCGCTGCCGGGCGCTCGTCGAGTGGGCGGCCTCCCACGCGACCCCGACGCGCCTCCTGCCGGAGCAGATCGACCGCGCGAGCGGGGAGCCCCGGAGCGCCACCCCGCTCACCTGGTCGCACTCGACGTTCGTCGACGTCGTGCACAAGTTCGCCGGCTCTCCGCTCGACGGGACCGCGCCGGACGAGTAAGCCCGCCAGGTCCCGGCGGGATCTCCCGCACCACGCCGGGCTCGAACGGGGCCGTCGGGGGACGAGCGTCTACGCCGGGAGCTTCGCGAGCATCTCGCACGTCTCGTAGAGATGGAGCGCCGCGACCATGTCTCGGGACTGCCGCGAGCCGGCCACGACGGTGCGCCGCTCGAGGTACTCCCCCGAGACCTTCTCGAGGCTCGGGTCGGCCGCGGCGAAGACGACGTCCTCCGCCGCCCGCTCGGGGCGGCGGCCGAACAGGAACTCCAGGAGCGCGAGAGCGTAGCCGACCCCTCCGGCGTTGTTCCGACCGAAGTGGCTCGCGACGAAGCCGGGGTGGACGACGTTGACGGTGACCGGCTCCCCGTGGAGGCGGAGCGCGAGCTGGCGGGCGAGGAGGAGCAGCTCGAGCTTCGAGCGCCCGTAGGCGCGCATGCCCCGGTAGTGATGGTCGCCCTGGAGGTCGGCGAAGTCGATGTCCTGCCCGCGATGGGCGGCGGAGCCGACCATCACGATGCGGGACGGCGAGCTCTCGACCAGGCGCGGCAGGAGCCGGGTCGTCAGGAGGAACGGCGCCAGCACGTTGAGCGCGAACGTCCGCTCGAGCCCCTCGCTCGTGACGTCGCGCCGGTGGAAGTAGCCGCCCGCGTTGTTGACGAGCACGTGGACGCGGGGGTAGCGCGCGAGGAGGAGGTTCGCGAGGCGGACGACCTCGCTCCGCAGCGCGAGGTCGCTCACCACGACCGGGTAGACGTCCGGGTTCTCGGTCCTCGTGGAGATCTCGCCCGCCGCCGCGACCGTCCGCGCCGGCGTCCGGCCGACGACGACGGTCGTCGCCCGACGGGCGGCGAGGCCGTGGGCGACCCACCAGCCGAGACCCGAGGTCGCCCCCGTCACGACCGCGACGCGGCCCTTGAGGCTCTGCATGCGGGACCCTCCGCGGCCCGGGAGGAGGGCGGTCGCTTAAGGCGCGCGGACGTCGGCGAGCCGGGGAGGCAGGCGAACGGACGGTTCTTGCGAACCCGGACCGTCGGCGCGAGCGCGCGCCTTCCTCCGGAGGAGGAGTTCACGGCCCTCCGGGGTTCGCCCAGGGACGCGGGGGCTCCGACGCCCCAGGCCGCACGTCGACCGTGGCGACGAACACGCCGTCGGTATCCCCTCGAGGCCGCGGGACGGGGCCCGAGTTCGGGTTCGTGTCGACCCCCCCCGGAGGCGACCGGAAGGTCGTCCCGGACGCCACCGTCGACTCCGTGGACCTACGTAGAGTAATGGGTCGAAAGTCTCCCGCACCATGGGTCAAGGTTATACGCTAACTTGCCGGTCCTCCTCGGGGGGAACGGGGAGCCTGACCGCGACGGGGGGATCGCGGTCCACCTCGCATGCGAGGTACCGGACCAAGATCGAGCTGTTACGGGATCTCGTCGCCGCGGCGTCCCGCGAGGAGCGCAAGACGCGGCTCATCGGCATCGCGAACCTCAACCGCCGTTCGTTCGACCGTTATACGTCACTCGCGATGTCGCTCGGGCTCGTTCGGGAGACCGAGGTCGGCTTCACCGCCACGGCGATTGCGGGCCCATGGCTGGCGTCGCTCGAGGACGTGATGTCGAAGAGCTCCGAGCTCACGCAGCTCATGGACGAGATGGTCCGCGCGGTCCGGCCCGCCAAGGGCCTGACGCCGCGGGGCGCGTTCTCGCCCCCGGTGCAGGCGTTCTCCCGCCTCCTGGGCCGGCTCGCCTGGGATGACCTTCTCGGCGGACGCACCGCCCTGTCGGGCGGCCAGCTCGGCCGCGGGCCCCGGGGCTCACGACCCGCCCCGGCTCCCGAACGCCCCCCGGCGGTCCCCCTGCTGACCTCCGGTCGCCGTTAAGGCGTCGGGTCGGCTGCCCGCGTCGAGTCGATGGGGAACGGGGAACGCCTTCCACGGGCGACGGTCCTCGCCCGGCCGCTGCTGCTGCTCGCGGCGGCGATCGTGGTCACGGAGGTCTACCTGGCGGAGACCCCGCACCTGTCGGAATACCCCTCGCTGGCGGCGGCCCTGCTGGTGCCGCTCTCCTACTTCGGCCTCTTCGTCGTCTTCGCGCGGTGGGAGGGCCGGCGGCTCTCCGACCTCGGCTTCTTCGTCCCGCGCCCGTTCCTGACGTCGCTCGCGTTCGCGCTGTTCCTCGTCGTGATCGCGTCGGTCCTGCTGCTCGAGCCGGGGTTCGGCTACGGGTTCGTGCGGACCGCCGAGCCGGCCCCCCTCTACTTCGGCTACGCGCTGTTGCTCGCCCCGGTCACGGCGCTCGGGGGGGAGGCGCTGTTCCGAGGATACGTCTTCAACCGTCTCCTCGCGCCGAAGCAGTTCGCCGCGGCGCTCGGGATCTCGTCGGCCGGCTTCGCGGTCGTCTCGACGAACTTCGCGATCCTCCCGCAGCTGACGCGGGTCGAGCTCGGGACCTATCTGCTGACGACCCCGGCGACCACGTTCGTCTTCGGGATCGTCCTCGGCTTCTACTTCTACCGAAGCGGGCGGAGCCTGTTCGGCCCGTTCGTCCTCCGGACCGGGCTTCTGCTCGCCGGGGTGCTCGTGCCGATCGTCGCCTTCACCGGCGGCTGGCTGATCACGTTCCTGGACGACGTCGTCACCTACGGGGCGCTCCTCGTCCTGGTCTTCCTCGTCCTCCACGAACCCCGGACGGTCGCGCGCCGCTACCTCGGCGAGACGTTCGGCCCGCGCAAGGACCGCTTCCTTGGGACCCTGCGCCGCCGCCACACCCTCCGCGAGGCCGGGATCGGGATCGCCGCGGTCGCGGTCGTCATCGTCGTGACCGCCGTCGGGGTCGAGACCGGGCTCGGCACGACCCACCCGTTCCTCGCGATCGAGACCGGCAGCATGGTCCCGACGCTCTACCGCGGCTACCTCGTGGTCATCGAGCACGTCCCGGCATCGCAGATCTCCGTCGGCACGATCGTCGCCTACACCACGACCTGTCTGCCGTCGCCGGTCGTCCATAGGGTCGTCTCGATCACGGTCACGCCGAACGGCACCGTCTACCGAACGAAAGGGGACGCGAATCCCTCCGAGGACGTCTGTCCGGTACCGTACAGTCATGTCCTCGGGAAGGTCGTCGCGATCGTGCCGGACGTCGGCTTCTTCGTCCTCTCCCCGGCCCTGACCGTCGGCACCGTCTTCGCGGTCGTCCTGGTCGGAATGCTCATCAGCCCCGGCGCCGGTGGTCGTTTCCCGCGCCGTCGGGGCTGGCGGCGGCGGAGCGCTCCATGACCACCACGACCCTCGCGGCGATCACCCTGGTCGTCTGCGTCGCCGGCGCGGCGTTCGGCGGCTACTGGAGCTTCGAGAGCATCCACGCTCCCGCGACCTCGGCGGTGCCGAGCTTCACGTACACCCAGACCGCCCGCTTCGACTATGCCGCCCACCTCCTGCCGAACTCGCTCTACAACTCGACGACGCTCACGCCCGGCAACGGCACGCTCTTCACCGCGATCACGCAGTGGGTCAATCTCACGTTCGGCTTCGCGCTGCTCACCGACGTCCCCGTGAACGCCTCGCTCGTCGGGGTCGTCGCGGTCGAGCTGACCACGCCGGCCTGGACGAAGACGCTCGCCACGCTGCCGGTGAGCGGCTCCGTCCAGCGCGGCACGCTCCTCGCCGGCCTCGGGTCGTACGACCTCAACGTCTCCCTGGTCGGCTCGATCGAGAACACGATCGACCGGCAGACCGACTACTCGCCCCAGTCGTTCGGGGTCGACCTCGTCGCCTCGCTCTCCGAGGCGGTGCAGCGCGGGGTGGAGACCACGGGGCTCGCGTTCTCCTCCGGACTTCGCCTGAACTTCACGGCGGGCGAGATCGAGCCCGGCGATCTGAGCTCGGTCGCGGCGGGCGCGGTGATCGCCGACCCGGCCTCGCCGGCGTCCTCAAGGCTGCCGTCGGTCGCGCCGGTCGCGCTGCTCGCGATCTGCGTGGTCGGCATCGGCATCGCCGGGTCGTTCGTCTACCAGGACGTCGGCGGGCGGCGCCCGGAGGACCTCGAGACGCTGACGCGCCCCTACCGCGAGGCGATCGTCGAGGTCGGGGCGCCCCCCAAGGTCTCCAGCACCGTCCCCGTGCGGACGTGGACGGACATCGTGAAGGTCGCCGACACGATCGGCGCACCGATCCTCCGCATCACCCGGGAGGCGCTCCCCGGCGCCTCGCCGGAGGTCGACTTCTACGTCGTCTCGGGAGCGACCGCCTATCGCTACGAGCATCGAGCCCCGGCGACGGCGCCCGTCGCCGTCCCCGAGCCGTCGTTGCCGCGAACGGGCCCGGTCGCCCCCCCCCGCGCGGAGGTCCCGGCGCCGGTCGTGCCCCCGCCGAGCGCGGCCGGGGCCCCGGCCGCGAACCTCGAGTCGTTCGTGCTCTCGAGCTACGACGTCCGCCAGCGGCTCGAGGAGCTCCCTCCGGAGAGCCGCGCCCGCGCCGAGGGGGTCGAGCTCCTCTTGAGGGCGGTCGAGCTCGCCCGCCAGAACGACCTCGACTCGGCGTGGGCCCTGTTCGCCGAGGCACGCCGCCGGCTCAGCACGGATCCCGGGCCGACCCACTAGGCGCGGGCACTTCTTTGAACAGTCCGTTACTGTTTCAAACTATGCGCGGACGACGGGGCCCCCGCGGACGCGACGTCGGCAGGGCGAGGTACGTACCAATTCGCAGAATGGTACGTACGATTCTAGGTTACCGTTCCTTCGGGGCTTAACCCCCCGACGCGTTGGGCCCGTCAGAGGCTGCGGCCTCGAAAGGAAGCCGGGATGTCGAAGCGGTGGGTGTTGGGATTGGCGGCGGCGATTACGGTCGTGGCGGTGGCGGGCGTCGGGTTCTCCGCGTTCACCACCACGGCGATCGTGAACGGGAATGCGACGGCGGCGACGGTCAGCCTCACGGTGGCCCCAGGGGGCTATACGGGATGCTGGTGGTTGAACAACGGATCGACCTACTACGAGGGGACGATCACGCAGACGGCGGTCAGCTCGAGCCAGGTGACGTTCACCGTCGGCAACCTGATCCCCGGCACCTACTGCGGGGGCTACGTCTACGTCACGAACGGCGGGTCCGTGGAGCTTAACCTCACGAACACGCTGACGGGCACCGGGCTCTGCACTCCCTCGGTCACCACGAACTGCTACTGGGTCACGGGCGTCGACGGGGCGCTGAACTCGGCAGCGGGTTACTGGTCCTACAACAACCCGACCCTCTACCCGGGCGTCTACTTCGACAACTACTACATCGGGATCCCCGCGGGCTCGACGACGGCCCCGGCGACCGGTTCGTTCACCGCGACGTACGTCGCGACGGCGGGCCTGTAGGCCAAGCGACGGGAACGACGTAGAACAGCACCCCGGCAACACCGGGGCGGCGCGGGGCCCTCGGGTCCCGCGTCGCCCTTTACCCCGGGGAGCACTACGATGTCGATGTTGCGACGTCATCGGATCGGCTGGATTGTGGGCCTCGCAGTGGCCACGGTCCTGGTCGCGGGCACCGGGCTCGGCTTCTCTGCGTTCACGGCGACCGCCACGGTCACCGGCAACGCGAGCGCCGCCTCGGTCGACCTCGTGATCACGAGCGTGGACCTGACCGCGGGGAGCCACTTCCCGTACGGCCCGTACGTTCAGACCTCGCCCCTGCCGTCGTCCGACGCCACGGCCTGGGTGAACAACACCGTCCCCGGAGAGGAGTACGACCTCACGATCATCGTCGAGAACATCGGTTCGTCCCCGGCCTACCAGTTCGGGTACGTGACCACCACGACCACCGGCGGGCCCTCGGATTGCCACGTTGCGGCGACGTTCACCAACCTCGTCGCGAACTCGCCGCCGGGGGACACGCTCGGGCCGAGCGTGCCGTTCTCGACGTTCTGGGCGCTGTACTCCGGTACGTTCCCGCTCAGCTGCGGAGGGGATACCTACCTCCAGTTCACGATCCAGTTCACGGGGTCGCTGACCCCGTAGCCGGAGCGAACGCTACGCTGAGCGTCGGCCGTCCGGGGAGGTCGTCGTGAAGACGTTCGTCGTGGTCGGCCTAGCGGCCGCCTGCCTCGCGTTGAGCGGGGTCGCCTTCGCGTGCGGGGGCGGGGGCTGCAACGGCAACCAGGGAGGCCAGGGCTGCCAGCAGAGCGCCTCCCTCGTCTGGGTCAGCCCGACGACGACCTCGGTAACCCCTTCCACCACCCTTTGTTCCGCGTCCGCGAGCACGTCAACGTTGTCGGTGAGCGTCCAGCGGCTCGTGCCGGGAGCGGAGTGCGTCGTCAAGGCGACGCTCAAGAACACCGGCGAGCAGTCGATCACGCTCAGCGCGTCGATCGTGAGCCACCCTGCGCCCGGCTGCCCGCTGTTCAGCTACACCGACAACCTGCTCGGGCTCGTGCACCCTCCGAGCCTGCTCGCGGACCACACGTTCGCCTACCAGGCGACCGTGCTGCTCTCCACGGCGGCCGGGAACGCTTGCGAGGGGGCCGGGGCCTCCTGGACCGTGACGATCGGCCAGCAGGCGCCGTGCGGCCAGGCCCCGGTCCGTCTGTAGCCTGAGCCCGAGCTCCGTTGGACGGCGGGTACCGCCGTTCCTCGGTGCGGAGCTTCCGAGCTGTCGGCCGCGGCGTCGCCCTACGCGACGACGGTGATCTTCCCGGAGCGCCCGGTCGAGATCTGCAGCTTCCCGCGGAAGTCCTTGACCCAGCCGTCGGTGATCTTGATCTTCTGGCCGACGGAGAACCGGCCCGCGTCGTCCCCCCAGAGCGTCAGGGTGATCGTGCCGGAGTCGTCCTGCAGGGTCGCGTCGGCGACGCGTGCCGGACCCCGGGAGGTCGTGACGTCCCGAACCGGGGAGATCGCGGTGATCGTCGCTTCGATGGTGGCGTTCGAGTTCGCCCGCAGTGCGCCGATGGCCATGCGGGGGGCAGGTTCGGCTCGGGTTAAGTCTGTTGGGTCGCCCGCCGCCGTCGCTCCCCGCCCCGGGCGTTCTTGCCGAAGGCGGTTTATACGCCGCCCGGTGCTCGGCGCGCCGTGGCCCCGAGCGCGCCGCGCGTCGTCGTCATCGGGCTCGATTCCTGCTCGCCGTGGACGCTGTTCGAGCGGTTCCGCCCGTTCACGCCCCGCCTCAACGCGCTGATCGCCCGCTCGCGCCGCGGCACGCTACGCACGGTCGACCCCCCGATCACCGTGCCGGCGTGGGCCGTGATGTTCTCCGGGATGGACCCCGGCAGCCTCGGGATCTACGGCTTCCGCCACCGTCGGCCGGGGACGTACTGGGACCAGTACGTCCCGTCGTCCCGGACGCTTCTCCAACCGATGGTCTGGGACCGCCTCTCCCGCGTCGGCAAGCGCGTCTGCGTGATCGGCATGCCCCCCGGCTATCCGCCGCCGACCGTCAACGGCGTCTACGTCTCGGACTTCCTCACGCCGGACGGCGCGCAGGACTTCGTCAGCCCGGCGAGCCTCCGCGACGAGCTCCGCAAGGCCGCCGGCGGGAACTACGCGTTCGACGTGACGTTCCGCGCCGACGACCGCGACCGGGTCGGCCGCGAGCTCCTCGAGATGACGAAGGGCCACCTCGCGGTCGCGCGCCACCTCTGGAAGAAAGAGAAGTGGGATTTCTTCGCGCTCCACGAGATCGGGCCGGATCGCGTCCACCACACGTTCTGGAAGTACTTCGACCCGTCCCATCCGCGCTACGAGGAGAACCGCAAGTTCCGCGAGTTCGCCGAGGAGTACTACCGGCGGCTCGACCACGACCTCGGCCTCTGGCTCGACGAGATCCCGGACGACGTCCGGGTCTTCGTCGTCTCCGACCACGGCAGCCAGGCGATGCAGGGGGGCTTCGCGATCAACGAGTGGCTGATCCAGAAGGGCTACCTCACGCTCAAGGGCGGCCGTCCGAAGGCCGGAACGCCGCTCGAGCAGGTCCCGATCGACTGGTCGAAGACCCGGGCCTGGGGGGCCGGCGGCTACTACGCCCGCATCTTCTACAACGTCAAGGGCCGGGAGCCGGAGGGCGTGATCCCGGCGGCCGAGCTCCCGGCGTTCCAGCGGCGGCTTTCGGACGAGCTGAAGGGGATCGTCGGCCCGAACGGTCGCTCGCTCGACGTCGACGTGCGGGTCCCGAAGGAGATCTACCGCGAGGTACGGGGGGACAGCCCGGACCTGATGGTCTACTTCGCCAACGCCGCCTGGCGCTCGGCCGGCACCGTCGGCTACGACTCGCTGTACCTCGCCGAGAACGACACGGGACCGGACGACTCCGTCCACTCGTTCGACGGCGTCTACGCGGTCACCGTCCCCGGGAGCGGGCAGGGTGCCGACGGTCCCCCGGAGCGTCTGATCGACATCGCTCCGACGATCCTGAAGACCCTGGGCGCCGACGTCCCCGCCGAGCTGCAAGGTCGACCGATCCCGGCGTTCCTCTGAACGACCGAAAGGTCGTACGTGGGCCTCGTCGGGCCGCGGGTCGCGGTGCGGTCTCGCCCGGCTGCGTTACGAGGTGCGGGCCCCGAGCTCCCTCGGCCGATGCTAGGGTTATGCGTGGTGTCGAACTCGGGGACCCATGCGGACCTCGGCGACCACCGTTCTTGTCGGAGGCACTCTTCTCGTCCTGGTCGTATCGGCGCTCGGCAGTGGGCTCGCTCTCTCGGGCGCGACGGACCACGCGATGTCGGGGGCGTCCCCCGCCCAGGCGGCGGCCGGTGTCGGCCCCTCCTCTACGTCGGCGGCCGCTGCGCCGGCGCACCTCCCCGGTCCGGAGGTCGGCTCCACGGCGACCTCGAAGGCGTTCGACCAGCGCGTCGACGCCACCGCAGAGGCCCTGGAGAGCGCCGGGGTGCCCCGGGACGCGATCCGCCTCCCGTACGTCGGTCCGTCCGCCGAGCTTCGTGACGGCGCCGTCCTTCCGGGCTATGCGGTGACGTCGTCGAACGTCAGCTCGTACTACACCGCCGCCCCGGCACCGTACGGGATCGCCTACTACGGGGAGAACGATTCCTCCGGCCGCGTCGAGGCGACCGAGGTCAACGCTTCCAGCCTTGCCGGGACGCTGACCGTGAACTCGATCGACGCCCTCTACCTTGACGTCGACACCCCCGACATGTGGGGGATCCAGCTGAACTCGGTCCTCGGGAACGTCACGCTGCACGGCGTCCCCGGCTACGAGTTCTGGACGCAGAACGCCGTCGACGTCTTCCAGAGCAACAACACGATCAATCTCGGAGAGGACACCTGGAACTTCTCCAGCTCGACCGCCTACCTCGGCGGACCGGGGACGACGATCCTCTCGCACGACCCGAACGGCTCGATCACCGGCGGGCTCTACATCGGCTTCGGACCGTGGCTCTACGCTCCGCAGCCGTTCTCGCTCACGCTCTACGTGAACTCCTCCGTCACGTCCGCCGGCGACCAGGAGCTGTGGTACAACTACAGCCTCGACGCCGCCGGGGGCATCCACCACCACGGCAACTACGACTGGATCGTCTTCGACTCCGGACCGGTCGCTCAGGCCACCGTGGCCCCGTTCGTCGCCGACGGCCGGGCGCTCGACCCGGTCGGGCTGCCGAACGACTTCGAGTTCGACTACGCCATCGGCGGCTACAACGGGGCGACGATGGACGTCCTCTCCGCGAACCTCTCGGCGACGCTCGACTACTGCCCGCTCGCGACGGGGAACTGCACCTCCGGCGGCTACGTCTCGGTGCCGGCGGCCGTGAACTTCGGCGCCGAGACCGGCGAGACGAGCTCCGGGGTCGCGTCGACGTTCGTCGGCACGACGGAGTACTCCTTCGCCGGGCCGTTCGTCCTCCGCGGGCTCTGGGGCTACGCGGACGCCGCGGGGGCGGTCTCCGGCGACACCGCAGTGGCGAACGCGATCTCCACCTCCGGCGCGCCGGACCCGGGCTCGGCGGAGCCCTACTTCTTCGTCTTCCTCTACACGAGCAGCGCCTACGACGACTACTACGAGTGGGCCCCGGACACCTCGGAGTGGTACCTCCCGGCCGGCACGTACGACTACTCGGTGATGCTCGCCGACTACGCCGAGGTGAACGGCACGCTGGTCGTCGGCGGCACGAGCACCGAGCTGCTCGCGACCCTGCCGTACGACCCCGCCGCGGGGGTCTACACGCCGCTGTGGGCGCTCTCGAACGCCCAGCTCGCCGGCATCTCGACGTCCGGCACGGGCGCGCTGAACGACCAGTACCGCCTGTTCGACAACGCCGTCTACGACTGCACGGGGTGCGGGGGGGCGGCGAACGGCAATCTCTCCGAAATGTTCCTCGACGCGAACGACTTCCTGTTCCCGGAGTTCGTCGGCATCCTCCTGGACGGCACGAGCGCGTACGTCGACATCGCCAGTCCGCCGACGTTCACCGTGCTCTGGTTCGACTACGGGCTGTACGGCGGCGTGCCGCTCCCCTGGGCGAGCCTCGACCTGCAGATCCAGTTCTACGACACCGAGCATGTGACGCTCGCGAACGCGAGCGACATCGGCGGCTGGGCGCCGATGTACGAGACCGAGACGCTCGCCGGCCTGGTCAACGCCTCCGAGAACCTGTTCCCGCAGGCGAGCGTGATGATCTGGGACTCGTCGAACGACCTCGTCGCCGGCAACCGGTTCGTGCCGTCGCCGAACGTCCCCTCGGGCGGCGCGTGCTTCGGCGTCTGTCCGCTGGTCTACTGCTACGCGTGCATGACCCCGGACGCCCTGCTGCTCTACGGGGGCTCGCAGAACACCGTCTGGGGCAACACGTTCCAGTCGCCGAAGTACATCGACGGCGAGCCGCTCGCCTCCTACGCCGGTCTCGCGGAGGCGGAGAGCCACGACCTGATCTTCAACAACAACTTCTCGATCGACAACCCGACCGTCTACCTGCCGTTCGACATCTACACCGACGCCTGCCCGGACGGCTACGCCGGCCAGTGCGGTCCGCTCGTCCCGCCCGTCTACGCCGACGCCTGGAACGTCACGGCGCAGCCGGCGACGGACGTCGCCGCGACCGCGAACGGCGTCGCCCTCTCCGGCAACGTCCTGGGGCCGGGCTGCCCGACGCAGGGCGGGAACTACTGGAACGACTACGGCAACGCGCTCAACCCGACGGGGACGACGATGGTCAACGTCTACAACTACTCCGAGATCGTCGGCCTGCTGCCCCCGGGCAGCTCCCCGATCCAGCCGAGCATCCGGGCGGGCGGCGACGCCGCGCCGCTGACGCTCGCGGCCTGCGCGGTCGGCCCCCACGACCGGGTCGCGTTCCACGCCACGGGACTTCCCTCCGGCGCGCACTGGTCGGTCCGCTTCCCCGGGGGCGACTTCGCCGTCTCGTCGTCCTCGACGATCTCCGTGCCGACGGTTGCCGGCACGCTCCGCTACGCCCTCGGCGCACCGGCGGGCTACGGGGTCGCGAAGCTCTCCGGTCCTCACCACCCGACGCAGACGAGCGCCGAGATCTCCGGCAGGACGACGCTCACCGTCAAGCTCGGCGCGCTCGAGCTGCTGACGTTCGCCGAGGTCACGAAGGCCCGCTGGCCGGGGCTCCCCGGCGGCTCGAGCTGGTCGGTGACGCTGACCGCGACCGCGAGCGGCGGTCCGAGCTCCCAGAGCGCCTCCACGACCGGTACTGCGCTCTCGTTCGTCGTCCCGAAGGGCGCGAGCTACCACTTCGTCGTGAACGTCCCGAGCGGCTACCGAGCCTCGCCCGCCCGCGGGACCGAGACGGTCCCCGGCCACTCCGCGACGAAGAAAGTGAAGTTCCGTCCCGTCGACGTGCTGGTCACGCCCTGAGGCCGCGGGGACCGGTCGGCGGGCGGATCGCCGCGTAGGCCGCTCGCCATCGCCCCGGCCGAGCCGGAGATTCCGAGCGGATCGCGGGGACCGGCTGGGGGACGGTGAGCCGTGCCGGAGCGGTGGCGGGATCCCTGCCGCGCTCAGCGGTTCGAGGGCGGGTCGAGGAGCTTGACCATCGCGGTAGCGAGCGGAACGAACCCCAAGCGTGCGTAGAGCGCCTGCGCCACGGGGTTGTCCGCGAAGACGTCGAGGCCGACACGGTCGGCCCCCGCCTCCGCGGCCTTCTCCCCCAAGAGCTGCAGTGCCTCAGTGGCGTAGCCCTTGCGACGCTGTTCCGGGTCGACGCAGAGCCAGTCGATCCAGAACTGGACCTTGCCGCCCTTCTCCGTGACGGAGTACGCCGCCTCCCCGACCCTCTTTCCCGTGCGCTCGTCGACGAGATGGACGAAGTAGTGATGGGGCGTATGGAGGCCCTGCGGCAGCCACTCGGCGATCGCCTCCCGACCGGCCTCGAGCGCGGCGGACTCACGCCAGAGCCCTCGGCTCACGCTGCGCTCGGCCCGCCGGACCACGGCCCGCTCCAGGTACGCCTGGAACTGCTCCTCGGTCATCGGCTGCAGGCGGATCATCGTCCCCGGGAGCCGACGCCCGCTAAAATCCCGGCGACGTGGCCCCGGTCGACGGGGCGGACGACCCGGGCCTCCTGCCGAGGTCATCCAGCAGGGCGTTCGAGAGCGCCCGCGCGGCCCCGTTCTTCGTCGCGAGGTAGAGCAACGGCTCGATCAGCTCGAGCTCCATGAGGCCCGGTCCGGCGCCGTCGCGTTCGACCAGGTCGACGCGAGCATACAGCGGTCGGGGCCGGATCTCCCCGAGGAGCTGGGCGGCGACCTTGAGCTCGTCCGGCAGGGGTACGTGGGCCTCCCCGTCCGACCACCGTGAGGTTGCCGTCAGCAAGGACGGACGCCGGACGGCGTGGGAGAAGACGCCGTCCAGATAGACCAGCGAATGCTCCCCGGTCGTCTCGACGGAACGGAGGAACGGCTGGACGAGGACGTCGCCGGCACGGGCGAGCCGTTCGACCTCGAGCTCCTGCCGGCGGCCTGCGGGGATCCGACATGCCCCCTCGCCGCTCGCGGAGACGGCCGGCTTCACCACGATCTCCTCCCAGCCGCGGTCCTGGGGGAGCTCGCGTGCGTTCTCGCCGCGTCGGACGAGGATCGTCGGAACGACCGGCACGCCGCGAGCTTCCAGCTCGAGCAGGTAGCCCTTGTGCGAGTTCCAGCGCACCGTCCGAGGGGCGTTGTAGAGCCGGCTCGACCGCTCGATGCGGTCGACCCACCGCAGGAACTCCGGCAGCCGTCGGTGGTAGTCCCAGGTCGAGCGGACCACGACCGCGTCGAAGCTCCCCCAGTCGACGGTCTCCGAACTCCAGACCGCCGGACGACCGTCCGCTCCGGCGTCACCGAGGGCCGCCTGCAGCAGCCGGTCGTCCGGCCCGAGGAGCGGCAATCCCTCCCACGTCGCGAGGGCGACCTTCATCGCTCCCGGACGCCAACCGACCCTCGATTTGAGCGCTCGGCTGCCTCCCTGGCGCGACGGATCCGCCGGACCTCCGGGGCCCGGCCCGATCGCGACGACCCGGCTGCGTCGCGAGCGGCAGATATATACGACATATGAATATGTAGATGTATGCCATCGCGGAACATCGCCGTCCAGAAGGCGGTCTACGACTCCCTCGAACGAGAGAAGCGCTCCGGGGAGAGCTTCACCTCGGTGCTCCGCCGTCTCCTGGAGCAGCGCCGGGGCGTGGAGGACCTCTGGGGAGCCTGGGGTGCCCGCGGAGGGAAGGGCGCCCAGGGACGGGTCCGCCGGCTTCGGGAGGTCGGAGCCCGCCGATGAAGGCGCTCGACACCGGGGTCCTCCTCGCCCTGCTGGAGGGCTCGACGAAGGCCCGTGACCTCGTCCGCAAGCTCCGTGGGAGCGAGCTCGCGACCACCGAGGCGAACCTCCTCGAGCTGACCCTGCTGGCCGGCGGACCGCCGGCAAAGTCCCGGGGCGCCCGCCTGGCGGCCCTCGAGAAGCTCCGGCAGCGGCTGACCGTGCTCCCGATCGACGCGAGGGCGATCCACGCGGCGAGCTCGGGCTGGCGCCCCGAGGGGAAGGGCTCGGCCTGGAGCACGGTCGCGATGCTGGGGGCGCTCGAAGCGGCCGGCTGTGAGGAGCTCCTCACCGACGACGCTCGCTACGTCAGTGGCAACTGGCACTTTCGGACGAAGGTCGTCCACCTATAGCAACGTAGGAATGTCATTACTGCAACTTCCAATCCCTACGAAAGCTGCATGACACCGGGCGGCCTGATCCGCGTCCGTGGTCCTCGCCGCGTCACCGCTCTCTGGAGCGGGTGGCCCGTTTCGGGCTCCAAACCCCACCCCTCCGGGCCCAAATCGGGGGCGTGGCCATATCTGTCGGTTGTTAGTAACTGTTGATACGTATCTAACAGTCCTACAGCTCGATGACAACCGAACAAGGCGGCATTGGCCGTGGTGAACCTGGGCGGTTCGGCGCGCGGTTCTCTCTCGTGAGGGCGTATAACAGGAGTTATACCACGGCCCCGGCAGCTGTCCCCGGCGCCTGGCGTCGGTAGCCGTACTGCCGATCGATGCCCGCTTCTGGGGTGCCCAATCGTGTTTACGTTGTCGAATGACTGCGTGAACGCATCTATCATTCCTTGATGAAGTCGACATGCTGTCGGCACACGCTAACGAGCGCTTGCGGTGAGTTCCGAGCTCCTCGGACCGGGGACGCCCGCCTCGAACTCTCGTCGTCGGGCTGCTGCTGAGCGATCGAGCCGCCGGCTATCCGGCGGTGGTAACCGGGCGCAGGCTCGGTCGAACGGGAAGAGAGCCAGTGGCATACATATGCATATGTGTCTGTGGATAACGACGCGAGAGCCCGGTCCTCTTCGACGGTACGGTAGGATCGAATCCGAGAGCCAGTACGCTGGACCGCCGAGCCGCCCCCAGTGACGCCCGCCTGATCGCGCCGTGAGCTTACTTCGGGGACGTTCCCGAGCCTGCGGCAGACGGTCGCAAGCCTGGGCGCCAGTACGACCCGGACCCCCGCCCCGCCGGGAGCGTAGCTCCGGAGCAGCTTGTCCGGCCCCTTCAGGCTCCGGCCCACTTCGGACCCGAGCTGCCAGAGGGATTGGGAGCCGCGTCCATCACGCCGGTCGCCGGGCGATAGCCGCATACCTTCAAGTAGTCGATGAATCGTCGGCGCGCCATGCGTCGGTTGCCGAATGTGACGAGTCTCGCCCTGACGATCGCCGTCGTCGCCCTGCTGGGAGCCGCCTTTTCGACGGTGGTCAGCCATCCGGACGCGGCAGGCGCGGCCGTCGCCCCTGCGTCGACCTCTCAGGCCTCGGTGCTTCCGTCGAGCGTTTCCGCCCTCTCGGACGAGAGCTCCTCTTCCGGCGGACATGCGATCGTCAGCGCTGCCGCGGCGTCCCTCGCCGCAGGCAACGGCCCCGCCGCGGGTCGCCCTTGGAGCTGCCCTCTCAAGAGCTCGGACTCGTTCACCTGTTCGAGCACCCTCCCGATTCCCCAACCCGCTTCGCGTTCGACCAACGTCATCCACACTGGCGAGACGTCCGCGCCGAGGGTGGCGAACGAGCGGTTGAGCCCGGCGTCGATCCCCTCGCCGAAGCAGCTCCCGGCATCGGACTTCTCCAATGCCGGGGCGCACCCCACCCCAGCGTCCGGGGTTCAGCCCAGCGTGGTCGGCACGGAGGCCTGGTACAACCAGACGGACACCCTCAACGGTTTCGACCAGCTGGGGCCCACCGAGTACGACGGGGCGGCGGCCTACGACCCGGCGTTGACCGAGGTCGTTCTGTTCGGGGGGTGCAGCTACGTCTGCCCGCAGAACGCGACCTGGGTCTACAACGGCGAGGAGTGGTACAACGTCACTTCGTACGTCTTCGGATACATTCCCGCCGTGATGGGTGAGAGCCTCGTCTGGGACCCCGCGTGGGACGCGGTGCTCTCGATCGGAGGGGTCAACGCGACCAACCAGACCGTCAACTGGACGTTCGCGTTCTACGGGGACGAGTGGATCTACCTGAACCCGTACATCGGCAACGTCACGAACGACTACGGGGTCGCCTGGAGCTCGGCGGCGTGGGACGGCGCGCTCCACGAGGTCGTGCTGGTGAACGGCTGCCTCGACTCCGACTGCTCGGCCGTCTGGACAGGCACGTGGGTCCTCCCCGGGTTGGGGGAGGATTGGTACGTTCACGACAGCGGTCCTCTGCTCGGGCAGGGCTGGAACGGGATCTGGAACGCTTCGCTCGCCTACGACGTCGCGACCCAGGAGCTCGTCTACTTCGGAGGGATCAGCATCTACGCAGGGCTGATCAACGAGACGTACGTCTTCACGGCGACCGGCTGGACGAACGCGACCACGACCACGACGAACGGTCTCTGCTGGATCTTCCCCGCCAACTGCTATCCGTCGCCTCGATGGGACGCGTCGATGACGTGGGACGGCCAGTTCGACGAGCTGGTCCTGGTCGGGGGAGAGAACTACTCCGGCCTGACCACCGACACCTGGATCTTCACGGGCGGCGTGTGGTACGACTCGGCCGGTATCGGCTCGATCGCGAGCCCCACGCCGGGGGTCGGCTTCGCGATGCCCTCGAACAGCTCGGACATCGCTCCGCTGCTCCAGGGCGGCTGGTGCGTCACGACGTGGTGCTTCAACTCCTCGTGGGTCTTCGAGGTCCCGCCGGCGCCGGTGATCAACCTCGTGAGCCCGAGCCCTTCGGACGTCGGGGTCGCGGTCGACATCTCGGCGGGGGTCACGGAAGGGACCGGCTCCGGTCCGAACTGGACCTGGTACCTCTACGACGACGGACCGAACTTCGTGGGCGGCACCGCCACCGACGAGAACTTCAGCACGAGCCTCACGTTCGCCGCGACGTTCGGCTACACCGCCTCGGGCACCTACGAGATCACCGCCTGGGTCTACGATTTCTTCTGGATCTACAACTCCACGACGGTTGACCTGACCGTCAACCCCGCGATCAGCCTCTCCCCGAGCGTGAGCCCCGCCCCTACCGAGGTCGGGGTCCCGGCGACGTTCGACGCAGGGGCGTCCGGCGGCACCGGCACGCTGAGCTACCTTTGGGACTTCGGCGACGGCACGCCGGCGGCAGTGGCGTCGGCGACCCCGAGCCACGACTACGAGACGTCCGGGACGTTCGACGGCTGGGTCAACGCTACCGACGGTGTCGGCGGCTGGGCGAACGCCTCGTTCGCGGTCGTCGTCAACCCGCACGTCACCGCGTCGATCAGCACCCCGCTCACGGCGATCGGCACCGACCTCAGCAAGCAGCCGGTCTCGTTTACCGGCTCGGCGGCGGACGGGGTCGGCTCCGACACGTTCGCCTGGGCGTTCGGCGACAGCACGACCGGCACGGGCGCGACGCAGTCCCACACCTACGCGGCGGCGGGAACCTACACGGTCACCCTCACCGTCACCGACGGCCTGGGAGCGACCGCGACGGCGACGTTCTCGGTGAAGATCAACGCCGACCTGGGCGGGACCGTCACCGCGAGCACGCTGACCCCGACGACCGGCTCGAGCGTCACCTTCACGGCGACGCCGAGCGGCGGGACCGGCACGATCGCCTACGCCTGGAGCGGGCTCCCGACCGGGTGCACCGCGGGGAACGTCGCCACGTTCTCCTGCTCGCCGACCACCGCCGGGACCTACACGGTCAGCGTCGTGCTGACCGACCAGGCCGGCGAGTCGGTCACGAAGACCCTCACGGAGACGGTCTCGAAGGCCGCCGCCACGGTCCTCGGGCTGCCCGCGAGCACCGGCTATGCCGTCATCGGCGCGATCGTCGCGGTGATCGTCATCGCCGGGATCGCCGCGGCACTGCTCATGCGGCGCAAGAAGTCCCGCTCGCCCCCCGGGCCGCTGACGCCGGCGCAGACCGGGACGGAGGCTCCGGGCTCGACCACGGGATCGACGCCGGGAAGCCCACCGGGCGGTTCGCCGCCCCCAGGAGCGGGCTAGACGGGTCTGGCTTCGGCGGGCCACGGGGCCCGCTGACCGAACGGCCAACCCCTTCTTCTCTTTCTCTTCCGTTCGTCGTGTGCATCACGGCGACGGTGGACGCCCGCGGGATTTTCGTTCGGATAGGGCTTTTAGCCGTCCGCCGTTGCCTTGCGATGACGCCACGGTCCTGGCGTCGAGGCTCGGTCGGACGATGATGGCGGCGGACGGAAAGAAGGTCTGGATGGACGGCCGGCTGGTCGACTTCGCCGACGCGAAGGTCCATGTCCTCAACCACACGCTGCACTACGGGGTCGGGGTCTTCGAGGGGATCCGCGCCTACGCGACCGCCGACGGTCCCGCCGTCTTCCGCCTCCCGGAGCACGTGCGGAGGCTCTTCGCGTCCGCGAAGGTCTACCATCTGCCGATCCCCTGGAGCGAGGAGGAGGTCGCCCGCGCGATCGTCGAGACGGTCGCCGCGAACGGCCACATCCCCGCCTACATCCGTCCGCTCGTCTACCGTGGCGAGCCCGCGCTCGGGGTGAAGAACTCGGCGGGGAAGGTCTCGCTCGCGATCGCCTCCATCCCGGCGAAGAAGTACCTCGGCGAGGGCTCCGAGAAGGGGGTCCGTGCGAAGATCTCCCCGTTCCGCAAGCCCCCCTCGGACGCGATGCCGTCTTACGCGAAGGCGTGCGGCAACTACCTGACGAGCTACCTCGCGGGCCTGGACGCCCAGCAGGACGGCTACGACGAGGCGATCCTTCTGGACACGAACGGCTACGTCGCCGAGGGGACCGGGGAGAACCTGTTCCTCGTCCGGGGCGGGGTCGTCTACACGCCGGGGCTCGAGTCCGACATCCTCCTCGGCATCACGCGCGATTCCGTCGTCACGATCGCGACCGACCTCGGCTACTCGGTCGTCCCGAAGCTCGTCTCGGTCAACGAGCTGCTGACCGCCGACGAGGGGTTCTTCAGCGGGACGTACGCCGAGCTCGCGCCGCTGCGCACCGTCGGCCGCCACGCGATCGGCACCGCCGTCCCGGGGCCGGTGACGCGGGCGGTGATGGAGGTCTTCAGCAAGGCGGTCCGCGGCGAGGATCCCCGCTATGCGGCATGGCTGACGCGGGTCCCCGGGCTGCGCGCCGCCGCGGCGACGCCCGTCCGGGCCGCGCGCCGGAGCGGCTAGCGCCTAGGCGTCGCGCTCGTCGTCCGCCGCCGCGGGGGGCGGGGGGCGCGGGCAGTCGCAGTCGTGGACCTCGGGCTCCGGGCGCCAGACGAGCTCGATCGTGAGCCCTTCCGGTCCTCGGAGGAACAGCGAACGCGACGACGTGCGCTCCTTCTCGCGGACGATCGTCACGCGCGCGCGGCTGACGCGGTTGCGCAGGCCGGTCCACTCGCTGACGCGCAGCGCGACCCGCTCGATACCGTTCAACGTCTCGCCGTCCTTCGCGTCGCGGAGGCCGAGGACCTGGTCCCCGAGCAGCAGGTAGGTGTGGTCCGGCGCCTCCCCGAGCACCTCGAGGCCGAGCTGCTCGACGAAGAACCGGCGGGCCTTCGCCCGGTCCTTGAACTTCAGGTCCACGTGGTCGAACCCCACGAGACCGAAATCCCGCGTCGCGGTCGTCGTCGGCACGGCCGGAGAGAACACCCTCCCGCTATAGCCCCTCGCCCGGCGACGCCGGCACGTTCTCGCCCGGCCGCCCCCCGCGCGCCCCGAAGGGGGCGGGCGTTAAGAGTCCCGAGACCTCCGCCCCTCGGTTGACGCTTCTCGACGACCACGAGGGCGACCTGACGAAGGGCCTCGAGCGGCTCGCGCGGCGCGCGAAGTTCGCCGAGATGATGGGCCAGGCGAGCCGCGGCGAGTCGGTGATGATCGACACGAAGTCGACGGTCGTCTCCCCGCAGCCGCGGCTCGCCGGGGTCGTCTACCGCGTCTGGACCGGCGCGCGGTGGGCGGAGGCCGCGACGTCGGACCTCTCCGGCCGTGACCTCGAGGCGACCGTCGCCCGCCTCGAATCCGAGCTCGGCCGGGCGGGCGGCTCCGAGCCGCCCCCCGGGGAGTCGACGACGACGCGGGCGACGTGGACGACGCCGACCCGGCGATCGCTCGAGGAGCTCGGGCGCGAGGGGACGATCCGGCTCGGCAAGGAGGTCCGGGGCTGGGCGACGGCGGTCCCAGGGATCGTCGAGACGCAGGTCCGCCTCTCCTGGCAGGACGAGGAGCGGCTCTACGCGAACTCGGCCGGGGCGCGGTGCCTCCAGCAGACCGTCCGGACGCACGTCATCGCCGTGCCGATCGCGATGGAGAACGGCCGCCCGGCGTTCGACTTCCTCAGCCGCGGGGGCGTCGGAGGCCTCGAGCGCGTTCCTGGCCTCGAGGAGCCCGAGGTCCGCAAGGCCGCCGAGAGCTCCCGGGAGCTCCTGCACGCGAAGGCCCCTCCGACCGGCGAGCTCGAGGTCCTCCTGGACGACACGGTCGCCGGCCTGCTCGCGCACGAATCGTTCGGGCACGGCACCGAGGCCGACCAGTTCGTGCGCGACCGCTCGTACCTGAAGCCGCTCGTCGGCCAGGTCGTCGCCCCGCCGTTCCTGTCGATCTCGGACGACGGCGCGTTCCCAGGAGGGTGGGGCTCGATCTACTGCGACGACGAGGGCCATCCCGGACAGAAGACCCGCCTGATCGACCACGGTCGGTTCGTCGGCGCGCTGCACGACCGCGAGAGCGCCGCGGTCCTCGGCGCGAAGGCGACCGGCAGCACCCGCCGCTCGAACTTCCTCAGCCGGGCGTTCGTCCGCATGACGAACACCTACGTCGAACCGGGGGACCGGACGCTCGAGGAGCTGATCGCGGAGGTGAAGCAGGGGGTCCTGCTCGAGCACGGCTCGAGCGGCATCGAGGACCCGCTGGGGGGCCAGATGCAGCTCAAGGTCCGCAAGGGCCACAAGATCGAGCACGGCCGCCTCACCGACCTCGTCGGCTCGATGGCGCTCTCCGGCAGGGTCCTCGACTTCCTCCGGGCGACGAAGGGGGTCGGGCGCTCGAACGGCATCGAGATCGAGTCCGGGTTCTGCGGGAAAGGCCACAGCGACTACCTGCCGGTCGGGACCGGGGGCGTCCCGGTCCTCTCCCGGGCGATCGTGGGGCCGGCATGAGCGCGAACGGCTCCTCCGCCGAGCTCGCCTTCCGGGCGGCCTCGCTGTTGAAGGCCGAGCCGCCGTGGGAGGTCGTGGCGGAGCGCTCGCGCCGCTACGAGATCCACCTCCAGGGGACCCGGATCGAGCTCGAGCGCGGCCCCGTCACCGCGGAAGGCTACGGCGTGCGCCTGCTCCGCCCGCGAGGCGGCACGCTCGGCGTCGGCTTCCAGGCGTCGACCGACGTCTCGCTCGAGGGGGTCGCCGCCGCGGCCGACGACGCGAACGCGGCGGCCCGCCACGCCGAGTTCCCGGCGAAGTCGGTCGAGCTCCCGAGCGGCAACGAGTCCGCGCCGAGCGTCCCGGTCGTCGACCCGAAGCTCTGGTCCGACCCCCTCGGCGCGCTCCGCGGCTACGTCGACACCCTGCTCGGGGAGTTCGACGGCCGGAACGGCGTCGTGCCGAGCTTCGGCTCCGTCAAGGCGGTCCTGAGCGAGGTCTCGATCACGAACTCCTCCGGGCTGCGGGCGGCGTTCTCGTCGACGACCGTCGAGCTCGAGGTCGCCGTCAAGGCGTTCGGCGGTCCCGAGGGGCGGCCCCCCGGCGAGTACTGGGTCAACGACGCCGCGCGACGCCTCGAGCCCGAGCGCCTGGAGCGGTCGGTCGACGACTGGTGCCGCTACGCCGCCGACGTCCGCCGCGCCGTCCCCCCACCGTCCGGCGAACTGCCGGTGGTGCTGACGACCGAGGTCCTGGACGGGATCCTGCCGATCGTCCTGGGCACGCGGTTCTCGGGCCAGGCCCGGTTGCGGAAGATCGCGCCGGAGCTCGGGAGCGAGGTCGGCGTCCCCGAGCTGACGATCCGCGACGAGGGGGAGTACGCCTGGTCGCCGGGCTCGGCCCCGTACGACGACGAGGGCCGCCCGCACGTCAAGACGACGCTCATCGACCGCGGGGCGGTCGGGGCGCACCTCTACGACGCGCTCTACGCCTCCGCCCTCGGCGCGCGGTCGACGGCGAGCGCCCGACGGACGACCGTCGGGCCGTCGGCGAACCTCAGGTTCGCGTTCCCGCCGCACCCCGAGGCGTCGACGACCGTCGTGCTGCCCGGGGACGGAGGCTCCCTCGACGAGCTGGTCGAGGAGGCTGGCGACGGGGTGCTCGTCACCCAGCTTGGCTGGGCCCAGCCGGACCCGGTCTCGAGCGAGTTCGGCGGCGAGATCCGTATCGGCTACCGCATCCGGGGGGGAAAGATCGCCGAGCCGCTGCGGGGAGGCACCGTCGGCGGCGCCGGGCTCGCCCCGGCCGGGGCCGCGTCGCTGTTGAGGAACCTCGCCGGGATCGGAAGCAGCTCCGAGCGCTCCGGCACGCTCGTCTCGCCTCCGCTGCTCGCGCGACCGCTCACCGTCGCGGGTGCCTAGGAGCGGCCCCGGGCCGCCGTCGTAGACCCGAGCGCTATCCGCTCTTCGCCTTCGGCAACCGGAGCACGATCGTCCCGCAGCTCGCGCAGCGAAGACC
The DNA here is from genome assembly GCA_030037035.1 of Thermoplasmata archaeon. GTDB lineage: Archaea > Thermoplasmatota > Thermoplasmata > Lutacidiplasmatales > UBA184 > Lutacidiplasma. Next base: position 788 of record JASHSA010000009.1, on the reverse strand, counting down.
GGGAAGGCTCGCCGAGAACGTCCCTCCGAACCCCGTGCCGACCAGGACCTCGAGGCCCTTGGGGCGCGGCCGCGCGGAGGGTGCGTCGTGCGCCCAGAACAGCCCGGAGCCGTTGGACGTGGTCAAGAAGCCGGGGTCGGCCGTCCCGCCGCACGAGGGGCACTTCTCCGCGACCATCCGCTCTCGCCGGCGAGCGAGCAGGGCCGGGTATCTTTCGTTTGCCCTGCTCGGGGGTCGGCGCTCCCCGGCACCGCCGGGCGGAGCCGGAGAGGCCTCATGGCGCAGCGGAGCGCCGCCGTCAGGGGTTCGCCGCCCCGCGAGCGCAGGTCTTCGATCCCGGGGATAAATAACGGCCCCCGCGGAGCCGGGAACTCCGCGAGGGCCCAGGCATCGTGAGGGGGTGAGCTCAGAGCGTGGTGTCGGTGTTCATCCGAAATCCTCCAAGGTTCGGCGGTTCGATCGGTGCGCTCCCGCGCCCCCGTAGACGGGCGCGAGCCAGTGGGGCCAGCCCCACCGGGTGGGGTTGTCGAGTCGGAGCGGCGGGGCTACGGCGAGCACGACCCGCGAAGAGTTCGGGAGGGAACCGGACGGGGCGTGGTGGAACGACCCCACGTTGCGGCTCCCTCCCCGGTGAAGCATCAGAGGACCTCCCCCAGGTCCGGCGGGCGGAGCCAGGGTACGGCGATCGAGCGGGTCGTGACGGGACCGGGGGCCGCCCGTGCGACGGACGGTGCGGGCTCGGGGCCGCCCCGGGCCGAGTGGACCTCGAAGTCGTGGATCCGCCGGTC
>JASHSA010000080.1 GCA_030037035.1 Thermoplasmata archaeon | reverse complement strand
CCGCGACGCGTTGGCCAAGGAGAGGGTCACGTCGATCGACAGCGTGGCGGCCGAGGTCCCGGGAACCGGGACCGAGCCCGGGAGAACCCCGTCCGAGGATGCGTCAGGCACCGGGGAGAGCGACGCGTGCTCGAGCTCGGACAGCGCGGGCAGCGAAGTCCCCGCCAGCTCTTGGACCGGCACTCCCGCAGAGGAGGAAGCTCCCGTACCGCTGCTTTGGGCCAAGGGGTGGACGCCGACGATCGATGAGCCCCCGGAGATAAGGAAAAGAAGCACTGCCCCGATCGCCAACGCTCCAGTAGCGTTCCGCAGCATCGATGTCCTCTCCCTGCCAGCCTGGTCTTGGACTTCCCCCGACGGGCGCCGAGGGTGCAATCGGCCGGAGGTTCAAGTACATGCCGGGTGGGGCGTACAGCGAGCTCCCCGACGGATCCGGCGCGTCGAAGGGCGAGCCGGTGCCGGGCGATGAGAGGACGGCGCAGGGGCAGTAGCTCGTCGCCCGTGCCCTGGACCTCGACGCGATATCCTCCAGGGCGCCATCCGCGCTGGCGGTCCTAGCGACCCGGGATGGCCACGACCGGGAGCTCGTCCGGACGGAGGGCGAGCGGGGCGATCGCCGTCAACGCGAGCACCCCGAACGCCCACATCGGGTCTCCCAGGGCGCATGCAATGCGTGTACGCCGGGAGGAGCCGCGGGAGGGGTTCGAACCCTCGACCTGCTCCTTACCAAGGAGCCGCTCTGCCAGCTGAGCCACCGCGGCGCGTCAGCCGGCCGGCGGCTCCGCGGCTTTAATGCCCTTTCGACCGCCGCGCGAGCGATCGCGGCTCGCCCACGGGAAACCGGCGCTCTCCTCCGCCCAGCGAGCGCGTCCGAGCGGGGCAGGAGCGCGCTTCTCCAGGAACGCCGCCATCCCCTCGCGTTGCCCCTCGGTGCCGAACAGTCGGGCCCAGAGCTCGAGCTCGTAGGCGAGCCCGTCGTCGACGCCGGGGTCGAGAGAGTTCAGGAGCGCGTACTTCGCGGCCGCGAGGGCGACCGGCGGCTTGGAGGCGAGCTCGTCGGCGAGGGCGAGGGAGGCGGAAAGGAGTTCCGCACGGGGGACCACGCGGTCGACCAGGCCGGCCGCTTCCGCCTCTCGGGCGGGGACCGCCCGCCCCGTCAGGATCCAGCGACGCGCACGCGCGGGCCCGACCCTCCGGGGCAGGCGTCGCGTCCCCCCCCAACCGGGCATCACCCCGAGGTTGATCTCGGGCTGGCCGAAGCTCGACTCCTCGCTCGCGACGACGAAGTCGCAGGCGAGGACGACCTCGAGCCCTCCGCCGAAACAGACCCCGTGGACCGCCGCCACGACGGGCAAGGGGAGGCGTTCGATCCGTCGTGTCAGCGCCTGACCCCGGCTCCCGTGGAGGCGCGCTCCGGCGGGATCGAGGGCCCGCATCTCTCGGATGTCGGCCCCTGCCGCGAACGCCTTCTCGGCGGCGCTGGCGAGGACGACGACCCTGCATTCCGGGTCGGCCTCGGCGGCCCCCAGCGCGGCAGAGAGCGCCTCGAGCACGGGGGCGGAAAGAACGTTCACGGGCGGATGGTCGAGCGTCAGCAGCATCGTCCGGCCGCGCCGCTCCTGTCGGACCGGGACGTCGTGGGCGTCCATCTCGGGGGGGAGCCCGGAGGCGTTCTTAATCTGAGGGCCCCGTCGTGCCGGAGGGACGCCGACGCGCACGGAGCGGCCGCGAGAGGACCGGGGGGAGAACGACGGATGCCGCGCACGCTCGCGACCTCCTGGCGGGGGACGTACCTCCTCGAGGGCCGCACGGTCGTGAGCGAGGCGCGAGCGCCGCTCGACGCGCAGGCGCTCGCCGACCGGGCCCAGCTGCGCCAGGACGGTCGCACGACGCCGGAAGAGGAGCGGCTCCTCGCCGCTCGGGGGGAGGAGACCTGGCGGACGTCGGACCGACGCCTCGTGCGGACCGGGGTCGTCTACGACGCGAACGCCCCACGCGCGCCCGGGGACGGGAGCGACGGCGCGGCGCACCGCGCGGCGATGCTGCGCCGCGCCGAGCTCGCGCTCGCCGCGGCCTGGGACCCGTCGATCCATGTCGAGGAAGCGGTACGGGCGTTGGGCGACCTCGACCGCGCGGCGAACCTTCTCGGCGAGCGGCTCTCGAGCTGGGCGGGCCGCGACCTTCCCGAGCTGGACGGCGAGGACCACCTCGCGGTCGCCCGCGCGCTGCGGGAGCGCCACGACGCGACCGCGTTCTCGCCGGACGATCCGTCCGTCGCCGCGGCCCGGCTCCGCCTCGCGGAGCTGCTGCTTTCGCTTTCCGAGGCGCGCGCGGCCGTCGAGCACGCGCTGCGCACGACCGTCCCGAGCCGGGCGCCGAACCTCAACCATCTGCTCGGGCCGGAGCTTGCGGCGCGCCTGGTCGCCCAGGCCGGGGGGCTCGACCGCCTCGCCCACCTGCCGGCGAGCACGGTGCAGGTCCTCGGGGCGGAGCGGGCGTTCTTCGAGCATCTTCGCGGCCGCGCCCCCCCGCCTCGCCACGGTCTGTTGTTCCTCCACCCGTCGGTGCAGTCGGCGCCGCGCGCCCACCGGGGGAAGCTCGCTCGCGCCCTCGCGGCGAAGGCCGCGATCGCCGCCCGCCTCGACCGGGCCGGCACCCCCCTCGACCCGTCGCTCGCGGAGGCGTACGAGAAGCGCCGGGCGGCGATCCGCGCGATCCGGCCGCGCGCCGGTCCGCGGCGGACGGACCGCCGCCTACGACCGCCACTTGACCGTGCAGCCGACGACCGGTAGCTCGCTCGGGCGGACCGGCGTCCCGTGGAGCGCCTGCTCGAGCGCGTGCTCGACGTACCGCTCCCGGACCCGCTCGGCGTGGTCGTGGCTGTCGTCGATACGGCCCTGGAAGAGCAGTTTGCGGTCCCGGCCGAAGAGCATCGGATGCGGCGTGACGAGCGCCCCGTAGGCGTGGGCGACCTCCTGGCTCTCGTCGCGGAGGTAGGGGAACGGGTACTGCTTCTCCCGCGCCCGCTGGACCATCGACTCGAAGCCGTCCGAGGGGTAGGCGGCGGCGTCGTTCGCGTTGATCAGCACGAACCCGACGCCCTTCCCTCCGAAGCGTCGGCCCAGGTCGACCATCCTCCCCTCCCACGCCTGGACGTACGGGCAGTGGTTGCACCAGAAGACGACGAGGAGCAGCTCCTTGTCGGCGAAGTCGCCGAGCGTCCAGGTCCGACCGTCGACGCCGGGGAGGGCGAACTTCGGCGCCGGGTCGCCGACCTTCAGCTGGAACTCTCGGAGCTCCGCCATGCGCGGTCGAGTTCGCCCCTCCTCATATCGGTTCGACCGCTGGGCGGCGGGAGGCGGGAAGGGGAACCGTGAAATGGTCGGGGGCCGGCCGGTCGGGCTCCGGGAGCCCCGAGCGCTGGGGATCGGTCGCCGAGTCCCTCGACCGCCACGCACGCCTCCTCGAGCAGGGCCGGCCGGCGGCCGACGTCCGGTGCGTGCGCGGTCGCGCGGTCAGCTTCGGGGTCGGCGTGCCGGCCGACGCGCCGCTCCTCCGCCGCGCGCGCGCCGAAGGGATCGCGACCCTCCCCCGCTCGAGCGGAGGCAGCGGGCTCCTCCACGAGGAGGGGGATCTCCTCTGGGCGATCGTGCTGCCGCGCGCCGACCCCCGCGTCGGCCGCGACTATGCGCGCGCCTACGCCCGGCTGGGCAGCGGGCTCGTCCGCGCCCTCGCGACGGCGGGGCTCTCTGCGGCGTGGGGCGCCCCCCCGGCCCGCTCCGAGGAGTACTGCACGCTCTCCTCGCGCGGGGAGGTCCTCCGGCTCGGCGGCAAGGTGGTGGGCGGCGCGGCGCAGCACGCGACCGCGCAGGCCCTCCTTCATCACGGGACCGTCTCCTACCGCGTCGACCGCGCCCTCGTCGGCCGCCTCCTCGACGCCGACGTCCCTGGTCTGACCGACGCGCTCGGCGGCGTGGCGGAGCTCGGATGGACGGAGGGGCCGGAAGCGCTGGCGGCTTGGCTCGAACAGGCGCTCGGGGAGGAGCGCCCCGCCTGAGGGAACGGGTCTAGCGGCGGGCGCGTGCGGCCCAGAGCGTCTCGCTC
>JASHSA010000079.1 GCA_030037035.1 Thermoplasmata archaeon | reverse complement strand
ACCGCGAGGTCGATCACGTTCACCGGGGTCCCCAACGGGACGTACCCCCTCCTGCTGACGGGCCCGCGGGGGTACCAGACGACCTCGGCCTACGCGCTCGGCACGCAGACGGTGACAGGGGCGACGACGGTGTCGATCGGCTTCTTCAAGGGAAAGACCTACACGCTGAGGTTCACGGAGAAGGGGCTCCCGAAGGGGCAGTCCTGGTGTGTCGGCCTGGACGGTTCGAGCTCGTGCACCACCCGATCCAGCGAGAAGTTCGTCAACCTGAGCTCCTCGGCGACGTACGGCGCGTACTCGTACCTGGTGAGCTCCCCCCGGTCGGGGCAGAACATCACCGAGAAGGTCGGGTCCACGACGACGTACGGCCCGCGCGGGACGATCGAGATGAGCAAGTCCGCCACGGTGGGCCTCACGTTCGCCTACCGCTACGCGGTGACGTTCACGGAGAGCGGGCTGACGAGCGGGACCTGGTCGGTCACCGTCAAGGGCCACACCGAGACCGCCGCTTGGAACGTCGCGATCGAGTTCGACCTCACGAACGGTACGTACGCCTACAAGCTCGGGGCCGAGCCGGGCTACAAGGCCAAGGGCTCGCCCACGAAGGTCGTGGTGCCGACGGCGGTGTCGGTCTCCGTGGCGTTCTCGAAGCGGAGCTAGCGGAAGGCGGGGGGCTCCTCCCCGGTCTCTCTCCGCAGCCCTCGACGCGGTTCCTGCTCGTTCTCGGGACCCCGAGAGCCGGTCTGCGGCGCGAGCGGATCGCCGACCCGAACAGGACGACCGCCGTACGTTCGGCGAGCACCGCGGTCGACCGACGCTCCCCCGGGGCCAGGACGGCGCGCCCCTGAGCTCCGATGTGGCCGGCTCGGGCGGCCGGGGGAGACGGGACTCTTCCCTCGTCGGAACCGCTTCGAACGGCCCACGAGAACTCTCTCCTCAACGTGTCGAGGGTCGGTCCCGAGCGTCCGGGGAGCCCTCCCCGAGGGAGCCGCCTCGCAGGCAGCTCCCGACGCCCGACGGGCTCCCCTGCCGGCCCGTCGCGAGCACGGCCGCGGAGCGTCTCAGCGAGGGGGCCTTGGGAAGCGGCTCGCCCGGATCGCCTCCTCCGGGATGCGGAGGCGACGCAACATCTCGGTGAACCTCGGGTCGTCCCGGAGCGGGTCGAAGAGCATCGTCGGATACCGGACCCAGAGCCCGGACTCCCGCTCGTCGAGCGTGCGCGCGAGGAGAGCGAACGCCTTCTCCTTCTCGCCCAGCCACGCGTAGAGGGCGACGACGACGTCCCGGGGGACGAACCCGGCGATCCGGCCCGCCTCCCACGCCTCGAGGACCGCTCGGGCCTCCTCCGGTTCGCCGAGGGTCGCCCGAAGCAGCGCCCCACCGAGCCGGTCGACATCGTCCTTGGGAGGGCCGACCCGCTGGAGCTCTCGGAGCGCCTCCTCCTTCCGGCCGAGGCGCGCGTAGCCGAGGCCGAGGGTCAGGTGGGTCCGCTCCGGTACCGGGTCGTCGGCAAGCCACTGCCGGGTCAACGCCGCGGCACGGTCGACGTCGCCGAACTGGAGAGGGACGACGACCATCGCGCGGCGGAGCGAGACCGAGGCCGGGTCGACCTCGACGGCCGCACGGAACTGCTCTTCCGCGGCGTCGAGCTCGCCGAGCGCGAGCAGCAGCCCCCCGTACCCCATGTGGGCGTTCGCGTTGCTCGCGTTGAGGGCGATCGCCCGCTCGTACTCCGCGCGGGCGAGCTCCCAGTCGTGGTCGTCCTGCGTCGCCAGGTCCGCCAGCGCCGAATGCGCCTCGGAGGAGTTCGGCTCGAGCTCCAGGGCGCGGCCGACGAGCTTCCGCGCACGCGCCATCCCCTCCGCGCGCGGCACCAGGTCGCCGCTGGCGAGGATCAGCACGTGGGCGAGGAAGGCGTACGCGACGCCGAACGCGGGGTCCTTGCGGATCGCCTCCTCCAGGAGGGGGACGGCGCGCCGGAAGTCCCCCTCGGTGAGAAGGCTGCCGATGGAGCGCGCCCGAAGGTAGAGGTCGTACGCCTCGAGGTTCGAGGTCGCGCGGCTCCGGATCGCCTCGACGTCCGCCGTCGTGAGCCCGAGCTGGATCGACCGCGCGGTCTGCTCGGCGACCTCGCTCTGGATCGCGAAGACGTCCGTGAGCAGGCGGTCGTAGCTCTCCGACCAGGTGTGCTCCTGGGTCGCGACGTCGATCAGCTGCAGCGTGATCCGGATCCGCTCGCCGGCCCGGCGGACGCTCCCCTCGAGCACGCTGCTCACCCCCAGTTCCGCGCCGACCTCGGGGATCGACTTCGGGTGGGCCTTGTACGGGGTGACCGACGTCCGCGCGATCACCCGCAGGCCCCGAAGGCGCGAAAGGACGGAGATCAGCTCCTCCGTGAGACCGTCGGCGAAGTACTCGTCCTTCGGGTCCGGCGAGATGTTCGCGAGCGGGAGTACGGCGAGGCGCGGCGTCGTGCCTCCCACCGGGGGGATCTCGGGCCGAAGCCACGGGAGCACGAGCCGGTAGAGGCCGACCTCGCTCCGTACGCCCTTGAGGGCGCGCGGCGCGACCCGTTCGAATCGGAACGGCAGCTTGTTCGCGACCTGGCCGACGACCGCCTCCGAGAGGCAGACCCCTCCCGGCTCGGCGACGGGGACGAGCCGGGCCGCGACGTTGACCGCGTCCCCGAGGATGTCGGAGCCGTTCCCCTCGACGTCGCCGACGTGAAGCCCGATGCGCACCTCGAGGCGGGAGGCCGGCTCGGCGACGTTGCGCTCGTGGAGCCTCCGCTGGATCTCGGCGGCGCATTCGACCGCCTTGAGCGCGCTCGGGAACTCGACCAGGAGGCCGTCGCCGGTCGACTTGACCTCGCGGCCGCCGAACGCCGTCAGCACCGGTCGCACGAGCGTCTCCTGCTCGCGCAGTCGGCGCAGGGTGCCGGCCTCGTCCCGCTGGGCCGACTCCGTGAACCCGACCACGTCGGTGAACATGATCGCCGCGAGACGGCGGCCGGACGCCACGCGTCGAGGACGACCCCGGGGGGATTAACGCCGACGGTCTCCGGCGGCGGCCGACCGTCGCCCGCGCGCACGGCAGGGAAGCCGCCATGAACTCCCCGGCGCTAGACGGGTCGGGGCACTCCGATGGCGAAGGCGCGAGATCCGGTCTGCGGGATGAACGTGGAGAGCGAACGCCCGGCCGCGAAGGGGACGTACGCCGGCCAGGCCGTCTACTTCTGTTCGGTCGGATGCCAGCGCAAGTACGAGGTGACGCATCCGCGCGACGGAGCCGCGGGCTGATGCCCCGCGTTCCCGAAGCCCGGGACGGCGAGAGAATCCCGGCCGGAATCCACCTCCAGCCTCAAATACGGAGCCCTGCATGGACGGCCCCGCAGCGGGGTAGGGTAGTCAGGAAAGCGGTCGGCGTCGCCGACCGTCCTGAAATCCCGACGGGCTCATAACCCGTAGATCCATGGTTCAAATCCATGCCCCGCTATTCTTTCGCGCCGTCCGCGGCGGCAGGCGACGGCGTAGCGAAAGAACCCTGAGCGCAGCCCGCCTTGCGCTCGGCGCCGGGCGCCGCACGGCGAACGAGAGCCGCTCGCCGGGCGATCGAGCCGGTGCGACGCAGGGTCCCGCCTGACCTCTACTCGTTCAGGACCGACGGTTCCGGGGTCTTCGGTTTCGTGACCTTTCGCCGGGTCGTGCGCTTCGCTCCCGCGGTACGCGCGCCGGCCGTCTCGCTGGCCCCCGGTTCGCGACCCTCCATAGAGTCCGTCACGGCCATCTCGGATGCCTGGGCGGGCGACGGGGGTGACGGCGCGCCTGCCGCGGGACCGACGGACGGCCCAGATCGCTCGGTCGCCGGGGTCGACGACGCGCCGGCGGAGCCGGGGCCGGCTCCTGCGGTCGAAGGAAGAGGGACGGACGGCGAGGGAGACGGGAGCGTGGGCGGAGCCGCCGGGGGTCGAGACGGCGCGGGGGTCGGGCGTGGAGGCATCGGCACGAACTCGCCGGGCCTCCAGGTGTGGGGTTGGCGCAGGATCGT
>JASHSA010000078.1 GCA_030037035.1 Thermoplasmata archaeon | reverse complement strand
GGACTGCTACCAGACCCGATGGGTCTTCTGCGTCCAGGAACCGGACGTCCACCCGGTCCCGTCCGAGCAAGGCTACTATCGCGAGCTGAGCACCACCGAGGAGATGCCGTGAGCCCCTCCGCGCGGACCGGCGACCGTTAGCGCTCCCCTCGGCATTGCCGGGCGAACCCCGCCTCCTGCCGGTGTCGGCCGAGCCCGCCGCTCCCACGCGGCCCCCTCGCGTGCTCGTCGTCCTGAGCGCCGTCGACCCGGTCGCCCGTGCGGTGGGAGAGCGTTGGGGGCTCGGCACGTCGACCGGCGAGCACGTCGACGGCGCCCCGCTGCGGGAGGTCGGCGACGACCTGCTCGTCCTCCGCCGTCCGGGAGCCCACCTCCACGACGACCACCTCGAGCAGCGCCTCCCTTCGCCGCTCGGGGCCGGTCGAACGACGCTCGTCTTCCCGTCGATCCACCGCAGCGAGAGCGGCGCCCGCTGTCTGACGGTCCATCCGTTGGGCAACCCGGGGCCGGTCGCCGAGCTCGGCGGTCGTCCCCGCTCGTTCGTTCCGGTCGACGCACGGAGCATGACCGCCCTCCTGCGGAGCCTGACCGAGGAGGCCGTCCCGCTCGGGGTCCCGGCGACGTTCGAGGCGACCCACCACGGGCCCGAGCTCGCGGTCCCGGCGTTCTTCGCCGAGGTCGCCGTCGCGGAGGGGACGACCCCCCTCGACGCGGAGGTCGCGGCCCTGGCGAACGCGCTCCGGTCGTTCCGGCCCGAGCCGTCCGACCGCGTCGTCCTCGGGGTCGGAGGAGGGCACTACGCCCCGCACTTCACCGAGCTGGCGCTCCGGCGCCGGTGGGCGTTCGCCCACCTCCTGTCGAAGCACGCCCTCGACGCCCTGGACGGCCCGACGGCCCTCGCCGCCTGGGAGGCGAGCCCGGGCGCCGAAGGGCTCCTGTTCGCCCGGGCGCAGGACCGCGACCACCCGGCGTTCGAGCGGCTCGGCCCGACCCTACGCGAGAACGACGCTCCGAGACGGGTGCCGGCGACCGAGGGGCCTACTTCCGGGAGCCGTCCGGCTTCTGGAACATGATCGCGCCGGAGCGATAGACCGCCTTGCCGAGCCGCAGCGACTGGGTCGACGCGAGCGACGGCGTCCGCTCGGCGAGCATCAGGCTCTCCACGATCTGCCGGAACAGCGCGCTCTGGTTGATCTCGGGGTGGCGCTCGAGGAACGCCGACTCCTCGGGCGTGATGGTGATGTTCTTGCGGAGCATTCCGCTCGGGGCGGCCTCGGGGCGGGTACGGCTCGGCATGCTACGGCATGCACCTTGACGTATAAATGCGCATTGGTGCGCGAGGCCGGGGCGTCGCGGGGCGAGCGGCCCGGCTCGGCGCTAGCCGGCTCCGAGCGGCCCGGCGACGATCGTCGCGGCGCCCCGCGCGGCCATCGCCTCCCGGGCGGCATCGCGTACCTCGGCCGGCCGCACCGCGCGCAGCTCTTCGGGCCACCGCACCCAGTGGTCGGGCGGGAGCCGGTGGTAGCCGGCGTCGACCGCGAGCTCGTGGGCCTCGCCGGTCGACTCAAGCGAGAGGACGATCTCGCCGATCGCGCTCTCGCGCACGAGCTCGAGCTCGGCGTCGCTCGGAGCGCTCCGGCGCAGGCGGACGAGCTCCCGTTCGAGCATCGGGAGGAGCTTCCTCCAGCGCTCCGCCCCGGTCCCGGCCTGCGCCACCCAGTAGCCTCCCCAGCGCATCGCCTCGAGGTCGCTCGAGGCATGGTAGGCGAGCCCTCCGTGCTCGCGCAACCGCTGGAACAGCCGTGCGAGCAGGGGGCGGCCGCCGAGGACCTCGTTCGCCAGGAATGCCGCCGGGAAGCGCGGGTCCGAGCGCGCGATCGAGGGGCCCCCGAGGCGGACCTCGACCTGCGTCCGGCCCGGGAGGTCGATCCGGTGCTCCCCGCCGCTCCCCGGTGCCTTCGGAGCCCGCGGGACGGAGGGAGCCCGCCGTGCGGAGAACGCTCCGAACGTCCGGCGGACGAATCCCCGGAGCGCCGAGGAGGTGACCGGGGCGGTGACGACCAACAGGCCGCCGTCCCCGCTGTAGTGCTCGTCGTGAAAGCGGACGAGCGCCGAGCGGCCGAGGCGGCGTGCGGTCCGTGCCGTGCCGAGGCCGCTCTCGCGGTACGGGTGGCCGACAGGAAACACCCGGTGCATCAGTTCCCGCTCCGCGCGGGAGGCGGGTTGGACCGACTCCCGCAGCTGGCGCTCGAGCAGCTGGCGGTGGGCGCGCCGAACGTCGGCCGAATCGAAGCGAGGACGCTGGACGACCAGCTGCAGCAGGCGCAGGAGCTCCGCCCAGACGTCCGCCGGCCCCCAGACGGTCACCTCCGCCGTCTCCGGCGCGCACTGGTGGCTCAACGTCGCACCGGCGCGGTCGAGGCGACGGGCGAGCTCGAGCCGGTCGTACGGTCCGGCGGCGCTCGTGACGAGCTCGTTGACGAGGCGTGCCGTCCCCTCCGAGCCCGGCGGGTCGTACGCCCAGCCGCCCGGCCCGACGTACGTCGCCGAGAAGCTCGCCGCGGTCCGCGGCGGGGCCTGACGGACGAGCGTCATCCCCTCGACCGGGTCGAGGTACTCGATACGGAGCGGGGCGAACTCCTCAGCCATCGGGGGCACCCCCGGCGGGACGATACCGGACGACGACCCGGCTCTCGGGGCGGAACAGCTCGCGCGCGAGGTCCCTCACGTCGCGTGCGCGCACCCGGAACAGCGCGGCGAAGACCTCGTCCTCGAGCTCCGGCGAGCGCAACGCCGCGAAGTAGCCGAGGCGGAACCCCGTGCGCGACGCCCCCTCGTAGGCGAGGGCGACCGCGCGGCGCAGCTTCGTGCGGGTCTCGTCGATCTCCGAGGACGTCGGGCCGTCGCGGCCGAAGCGCTCGAGGAGCGAGAGCACCGCACGCTCGAGCCGGTCGAGCGCGACGCCGGACGCCGCCAGGGCGTGGACCGTGAAGAGCCCAGGATAGCGGCGAGGACGGCAGTCGCTGGACGCGCGGACGGCGAGGCCGGTGTCGACCAGGCCCCGATAGAGCCGGGAGTTCGGATGCTCGCCGCCTCGCCCGCCGCCGGAGCCGCTCGAAAACAGGCGGCTCTCTCCGCCGAGGATCGCGTCGAGGACGATCGCCGTCGGCGTCGCGGGGTCCTCCAGCGCGGGTGCGCGATGCCCGACCGCGAGGTAGGGGGTCGTGCCGGGCCCGGAGAGTTCGGCGCGGCGCTCCCCGCGGGGGGCCGACTCGACGCTCGCGACGTGCACGTCCTCGCCCCCGGCGGGCAGCCGTCCGAAGCTCGCGCGGATCGTGCGCTCGACCTTCGCTGGCGCGAACCCTCCCGCGACGACGAGGATCGCGTTGCGGGTCCCGTAGAACCGGCGATAGTACTCCCGAAGCTGCGCCGCGGTCATCTGCGCGATGTCCTCACGGCGGCCGAGCGCGTCCCAGCGGTACGGGTGCTCGCGGAAGGCGAGCTGGTAGAGCTCCTCGTCGACCCGGAACTCGGGCCAGTTCTCGTTCCCCTCGCGTTCGGAGAAGATCACCGTGCGCTCGCGCGCGACCTCCTTGTCGGAGATCGACGCCCGTGTCATCCGGTCCGCCTCGATGTCGAGCGGGACGTCCAGATGCTCGCGCGGGACGGTCGAGAAGTACGCCGTGAAGTCGGTGTCGGTGAAGGCGTTGAGCTGGCCGCCGACGCTGACGATCGCGCGGTCGATCGCCCCCTTCGGGTACTTCGCCGTCCCCTCGAAGAGCATGTGCTCGACCCAGTGGGACGCTCCGGTGATCCCCGGGTGCTCGTTGACCGAACCGACCCGGTACCA
>JASHSA010000077.1 GCA_030037035.1 Thermoplasmata archaeon | reverse complement strand
GCGCTCGGGGTCGCCCGGGCGGCGTTCGACGCGATGCGCCGGGAGGTGCACGGGGCGGACGCCGACTGGAAGCGCCACCTCCTCGCGCGGTCGTTCTCCGAGCTCGCCGCGGCGCGGACGCTGGTCGAACGCGCGGCGGCCCAGCAGGAGGCGGGGGAGCCGTTCGTCCTCTCCGCGTCGGTCGCCAAGCTGGTCGCCTCCCGGGCGGCGGTCGCCATCGCCTCGGCGGGCGTCGACGTGGCGGGCGACGAGGCGCGCCGGGCCGGCTCGGAGGCCGAGCGGCTCTTCCGGGACGCCCGGGTCTTCCCGATCGTCGAGGGGACGAGCGAGATCCAGGAGCGGATCATCGCCCGGGCGCTCCTCGACGCCGACGACGGCCGAACCCTCATGTAAGCCGGCCGGCTCCGAACGACCCGTGGCACCTCGGAGCGAGCAGGCCGCCGCGGGGGGCGCCGGGGACGCGCCGGTCCCGCTCGAGTCGGTCGGCCTGGACGCGGAGCTCTGCGAGCTGCTGCGACGCGACGGGATCCGCGAGCTCTACCCGCCGCAGGCGGCGGCGATCCCGAAGGTCCTTGCGGGCGAGAGCGTCCTCCTCGCCTGCCCGACGGCGAGCGGGAAGTCGCTGGTCGCCTATCTTGCGCTGCTCCGGGCGACACGGGCCGGTCGGACCGGCCTCTACCTCGTACCGTTGCGCGCGCTCGCCCACGAGAAGGCCGAGGAGCTCGAGAAGTTCGCCGAGCTCGGACTGAAGGTCGGGATCTCGATCGGCGACTTCGACCTGCGCGCCGGCCAGCTCGAGCGTCTGGACGTCCTCGTCGCGACCAGCGAGAAGGCCGACGGGCTGCTCCGGCGGGGGAGCCCCTGGCTCGACCGGCTCGGCGTCGTCGTCGCGGACGAGGTCCACCTGATGCGCGACCACGATCGCGGCCCGACGCTCGAGGTGAGCCTGACGCGCCTGCGCCGCGCCTACCCCCAGCTGCAGGTCGTCGCCCTTTCGGCGACCGTCGGCAACTCCGAGGAGGTCGCCGCCTGGCTCGGCGCCGCGCACGTCGCGAGCGACTACCGGCCGGTGCCGCTCAAGCTCGGCGTCTACCGGCAGGGACGGATCACGTTCACCGACCTCTCGAGCCGCGAGCTGGGGCCGCCGGACGAGCCGGTCCCGCGCCTCGTCCGGACCGCGATCGAGGAGGGAGGCCAGGCGCTCGTCTTCGTCAACAGCCGCCGGGCGAGCGAGCAGCTCGCCCGCGCGCTCGCCCTGACCGTCGGCCGGCGGCTGAGCGCCGACGATCGCGCGCTCGCCCACGCCACCGCCGAGAAGCTCGGCGAGCTCGCGGAGGAGGAGACCGAGGGGACCCGGCGCCTCGCCGCGCTGCTCCCGCACGGGGTCGCCTACCACAACGCCTCCCTGACGAACCCGGAGCGGAGGCTCGTCGAGCACGGGTTCCGCTCGCGCGCGCTGAAGGCGCTGGTCGCGACCCCGACGCTCGCCGCCGGGATCAACCTGCCGGCGCGCCGCGTCGTCGTCCGGGACACCACCCGTTACGACGACCGCCTGGGCCGGCAGGCGCCGATCCCGGTCACGGAGGTACGGCAGATGCTCGGCCGCGCCGGGCGACCCCGCTTCGACCCCTACGGCGAGGCGGTCCTCGTCGCGCGGAGCCCGGACGAGGAGGATCTCTTCCTCGAGACGTACCTCGACGCGGCCCCGGAGGCGATCGAGAGCCGCCTCGCGAGCGAACCGGCGCTGCGGATGCACCTCCTCGCGCTGGTCGCGAGCCACGCCGTCCGCACCGAGCGCGAGCTCCGCGAGTTCTTCGCCGCGACGTTCTACGGCCGGACACTCCCGCTCCCCGACCTCCACCGCAAGCTGGGGCAGGTCCGCGCGTTCCTCGAGCGCAACGGCCTGCTCGAACGCGGCGACGAGCTCCGCGCGAGCCGCTTCGGCGAGCTGACGAGCGAGCTCTATCTCGACCCGATGAGCGCGATCGTCCTCAAGGAGGCGCTCGCCCGGGCGCCGATCGGCGTCGCGCCGTTCTCGCTGCTCGCGGCGGTCTGCGCGACGCCGGACCTGCCGGCACTGTTCCTCCGCCGCGGGGAGGAGCCCGAGTTCCTCGCGCGGTTCACCGACGAGGCCGGCGAGCTGCTCGTGCACCCGGAGGAGCCGCCGCTCGAGCTCGACCTCGACGGGTTCCTCGCGACCCTCAAGACGGCGACGGTCCTCGAGTCCTGGCTCGCCGAGACGCCGATCGTCGAGCTCACCGAGCGGTACGGGATCGGCGCCGGCGACCTCCGTACGAAGGTCGAGGACGCCGAGTGGCTCCTGTTCGCCGCCGGCCGGCTCGCCGGAACGTTCCAGCGGCGCCTCGCCCGGCCGCTCGACGACCTCGCGCTGCGGATGCGCTACGGCGTGCAGGAGGAGCTCCTCGACCTGGTGCGCCTCCGGGGGATCGGGCGGGTGCGGGCCCGCCTTCTCCAGCGCGCGGGCCTGCCCGACCGCGAGGCGCTGCGCCAGGCCCCACCGAGCCGGATCGCCGGCGCGCTGCGCTCGAGCCGGCTCGCCGAGATGGTCGTCGCGCAGCTCAGCCGGCCGTCGCGCTCGGCCAGCCCGCCCGAACCGTCGCCGGCGACGCCGCCGGCCCGCGCGGCCCGAAGGGTCGCCAGTCGCCTGGACGACTTTGCGGAACGGACGGAACCGTGACCCACTCGGCGACCGGCGTGAGCACCCGCAGGAGCGACCGGCTCCCTCCGCTGCCGCCCGTGCGGATCTCCCGGCGCACGTAGCCGGCCTGCTCGAGGCGGACGATCCGCCGCCAGAACGTCGTCGCCGGCAGCGGCTCCTTCCCCTCGGCCCGCGCGAGCTCCTCCTCGAGCCGGCGGACCTCGCCGAGCGAGGCGCTCGCGCCGCCGCTCGCGCCCCCGATCGCTCGGACGACCCACGGCTCGACGGGGACCGCGAGCCGGCCTTCCCGCGGCAGGAACCCTCCTCCGCACGCCCGCCCGTTCCCGAGCAGCTCGCGTCGCAGGAGCTCGACCGCCCGGCGGCTCCCGCCGCCGTCCTCGACCGCGCGCGTCAGGAGTCGAGCGACGAGGGCGCTCGGCGGGGGCCGACCGAGCGCCCGCTGCGCGCGGTCGCGCACGATCGCCCCGAGGACCTCGGCGGCGTACGGCCGAAGCTCGACGAACGGACGCAGCCCTGCGGCCTCCCCGAGCGCCTTCGCCGGCGCCGCGAGTCCCTCCGGCGTCCCGGCGACGATCGTCCAGCACGGCGGCAGGCCGCTCTCGCCCTCCGGGAGGAACCGGTCCGGCTCGGCGAGCGCGCGCAGGACCGGCACGATCTCCGGCCCTCCGACGACGGCGTCGTCCAGGACGACGACGAACGGCCGAGCGTCGCGACGCAGGCGACGCAGCAGCCCGGCGACGATCTCGGCGACCGGGAAGCCCCGTCCGTCGAAGCCGCCGTCGAACTGCCGCAGCAGCGCCGAGGCGACACCGTGCGGGCCCTTCAACCCGGCGAGCCGGACGTGCAGGAGCCGGACCGGCGGCCCGGCGGAGGCCGTACGGAACCGTTCGACGACCTCGCGGGCGGCGCGGCCGGCGACGGTCGACGTGCCGGAGCCGCTCGGCCCGGCGACCGCGACGATCCAGGGGGGTGGGTGGACGGGGGTCGGGGGGTCGAGACGACGCACGACCTCCTCGACCGCGCGCTCCCGGGCGATCGGGGTCGGAGGAAGCCAGTCGTTCGAGAGGACCTCGGGGTTCGCGACGAGGAACATGCCGCCCAAACTATCTACGCCGTATAAGAAAACTGTTGACCCCTCCGCTCGGTCGTGGAAACTGCCTTCCGTCCGTCCGGCTCGCTCCGGTCGTGGCAGGCTCGACCCCCGGCCGACCGGCGAGGATCCTTCTCGGCGAGCTGCTCATCGCCGCGCTGCTGAGCGGACTCCTCTACGTGCTGTTCGGCGTCTTCAACGTCCGGCTGCTGCACGGGTTCACGGCCCCGGAGGTGCTGCTCCTCGAGGGCGCCGCGGTCGTCCTGGTCGCCTACTTCGTCTCGTGGGCGCTGACGAACGCGACCAACGCGTTCCTCCAGCGCCACGGCCTGCGCGCCCGGGGCCACACCGTCCGGCTGTTCCTCAACCTGCTGATCGCGATCGGCACCGTCCTCGCCCTCTTCCGGCTGGTCGGCGTCTCGGCCGAGTCGATCCTGCTCGGCGCCGGCTTCACCGGGATCGTCCTCGGCCTCGCCTCGCAGACGGTCCTGTCGAACGTCTTCGCCGGCCTCCTGCTCGTCGTCGCCGACCCGTTCCGTCCCGGCGACCGCGTCGGGTTCGTCACCTGGCAGTTCGGCATCGTTCCGGGGTCGTACCCTCACGAGTCGCTCCTGCCGACCTACACCGGTGTCGTCGACGACGTCGGCCTCACCTACACCGTCATCACGCTCGACACCGGTGGCGCGGCCAAGATCCCGAACGGCATCGTGATCCAGGCGCTCGTCGTCCTTCCGAAGGGAGCGATCCTGCACCGGGTGCGGATGACGTTCCCCCCGAGCGTGTCGGTCGCCTCCGTCGAAGCGGTCCTGCCGGAGGTCGGCCGGCAGTACCCGCCCCCGTTCGCCGGGGCCCCGCCGCCCCGTCTCGAGGTCGCCGACCTCTCGGCGACGACGTGGGACGCCGTCGTCGTCCTGTGGAGCCTCAGCCGCGACCCGACGGAGGTCAAGGACCGCATCCTGCGGGCGGTCCTCGCCCGCGGGGTGAAGCCGACCGGCGCCGAGCCGACCGGACACTAGGCGAGCCCGGCCTGGCATTCCTGGAGAGCCGGCGGGATCCTCGGGTCGGGCGGGGCGGGCGCGTCGGAGCTCACCGGCCGGGCGAAGAGACGCTTCGCGTCGGCGGAGGCGCTCGGGGCCGCGCCTCGCGCCTACGGCCGCGCCCGCGGCGGACGACCGGCCGGTTTTCCGATCGCCGGCCCGGACCGGAGCTCCGGCGGTCCGCGCCGTTAAATCCGCGTGGCGCTCGGCGGCCCCGAGGCCGGCACGATGGGCCACCGGGTGACACTGATCCCGGGCGACGGGATCGGCCCGGAGGTCACGGGCGCGGCGCGCCTGGTCGCGGAGGCGACCGGCGTCGCGATCGACTGGGACGTCGTCGAGGCGGGCGAGCCGGCGATCAAGAGCTCGGGCACGCCGCTGCCGGACGCCGTC
>JASHSA010000076.1 GCA_030037035.1 Thermoplasmata archaeon | reverse complement strand
TGCTCTTCGTCGGTCTCGCGGGCCAGGTGCAGGCCTACAACACTAGCAGTGGAGCCCTCGTCTATCAGAACTCGACGATCGGCTGCCCGTGTACCGCTCTCGCTCTCGACACCGGTGCGACCACTCTGTGGGTGGCTCTCCCCGCGAGCAACTCAGCGATAGCGTTGGTCGCCTCGACGCTGCAGGCGAGCGGCGCTGTGCTCCACCTCCGCCTGAGTCCCTCGGAGCCGCTCGCCCTGGTCTACGACCCGGCCTCGGAGACCGTCTTCGGGATCAACTCCACGACCGACGAGGTCGCCCAGTTTGACGGCGTCTCCGGCGCTCCCGTCTCCGGCCCGATCCCTGCGGGAAAGAACGTCTCTGCCCTTGTCTTTGACCCGGCCGACTCGCTCGTCTACGCCGCCGGGGACGACCTCTCGGCGATCGTGCCGGCGACGATGAAGATCGCCTCGGTCGCCCCGCTCGCGCCCCACGCGCACCTCGGCGGGGTGGTCTTCGAGCCCTCCCGCGAGGCGATCTACGTCGGCACCTGGACGACGAGCCCGTTCTCCGGGTCGCTCTCGGTCGTGAACGCCTCGACCGCCGCCTCCTCCGACGCAGGCCTTACGGTACTGCCCACGGGCTTCGCGCCGGTCAGTCTCGCGGCCCTGGGGGTGGCCTCCGGCGGCCTGCCCGACTCGGGGCCCGTCGTCGTGGCGAACGAGGGGTCGGGCACCCTGAGCGTCGTCGCGTCCCCTCCGGCGATCGTTTCGGCAGGGTTCACGCCTTCGACGGTCGACGAGAACGCGACGACCGTGCTCGCCGTCACCGCCGTCGGCGGAGCGGGTCCTACGACCCTCTCGTACGGAGACCTGCCGGCGGGCTGTCGCTCGGAGGACACGCGCGAACTGACCTGCGTCCCCGCGAAGGCGGGGGACTACGTGGTGCGGGTCTCCGCGACCGATCCGCTCGGGGAGAACGCGACGAGCTTCGCGTCGCTGACCGTTCAGGGGGCTCTTCGCCTGAGCGCCGATGTCGAGCTGAGTCCGGACGGAGAGGCGGACGTCGACCTGCCGGTCACGATGATCGCCTCCGCGGCGAACGGAACGGAGCCGTACCACTACGCGTGGAACTTCGACGACGGGACGGTCGGGACCGGCCACGAGGTCAATCATACGTTCAGCGAGACCGGCGAGTACGTCGTGCAGCTCACGGTGACCGATCAGGGCGGTGGGAGCGTCGTCGTCGAGAAGCTCGTCGACGTCGTCGCCCAGCCTACGGTCGTCGTGTCCGCGTCGCCCGGCGACGCGACCGACGTCGGCGTCAACGTCACGCTGGAGGCGAACGTCTCCGGCGGCGCCGGGCCCGGGAGCAGCCTCTGGAACCTCGGCGACGGCGCGCACGCGAGCACGGCCAGCACCCTCTACGCCTGGCCCACGGCGTCGATCTACGACGTCGGCTACGTCTACACCGACGCGTTCGGCGAGACCGCGACCGGGAGCCTGACGATGATCGTCAACGCCAAGCTCACCGGCGAGTTCTCGGTCGTGCCGGCGAGCTCCAGTCCGCAGGTCGGCACGCTGTTCACGTACACGGCGACCCCGGCGGGCGGCACCTCGCCGTACACGGTCGAGTGGTCGTTCGGGGACGGTTCGACCGCCGCGGGAGCGTCGGTCACCCACGCCTACGCGAGCGCCGGGAGCTACACGGTGCAGGTCTCGATCGTCGACGGGGTCGGGGAGACGGTCGGCACGACGTTCAAGGACGTCGACGTCGCGGCCCGCTCCTCGGGTGCCAGCGCGATCTTCGGCGGCGGCTTCGGACCGTCGTTCGTCCTGGGCCTCCTGCTCGGTGCCGCGGCGGCCTCGGTCGCCCTCTTTGTCGCCGAGCGAAGGCGGAAGGCCGGACCCCCCGGGCCCCCCTCGCCGTACGTGCCTCCGCCGACCGCGGAGCTGCGCGGACGGAGCTAGGGACGGCCGGTCGCCCTCGGGCGGGGACGCTCGGGGCCGCCGCGGCTGACCGTGTAGCGGACCGGGACGCGGCGGGCGGCATGGGTCCAGTACGCGCAGCGGAGGCACCGTCGGCCGAGCTCGATCGTCCCCCCGCTCAGGGTCCGGTTGCGGATCGGGGCGAGGTCCGCGCCGCAGACCGGGCAGCGCTCCGGTAGCGGACCGTCCGGCCGTTCGGTGTACCGGACCGAGAGGCGGAGCCCGGCGACCCCGACGAGCAGGCGCCGGAGGCGGGCACCGCCGACCGTCGCGAGCGGCTCCTCCTGGCGAAGACCGTCGACGACCGCCGCGCGGAAGGCGGCGAGCGAGGGGAACGACGCCCGGCCGCCCCGCACCGCGCGTCGGGCGATGCGGGCGACGTCGTCGGCGGCCGGACGGCGGAAGCGGGCGGCCGTCGTCGCCCTAGGCCGCGGCTTGGCCCCGTCGTCCTTCTCGGGCACGGATCTCCTCGGTGTAGAACCTCGCCGCGAGCTCGGTCTCCTGGCGCCCGATCGCGAGGCCGGGGTCGTCCGGGGTCGCGAAGTAGCCGAGCAGCGACGCCGCCGCGGCGAGCCGGACCGCGCGGCTCTTGAGCCGTGGAGAGAACTTCGGCACGGCGGTACGGTCGAGCGCCTTCTCCGAGACGGCGCGGAGGCGGTCGTAGAGCGGCCGCTCGAGGCGGACCGACCGCCGGCGGAACGACCGGGGGACGAGCGGGTGGCCGGTCTCGATCGCGTAGACCAGCGTCAGGTGGTCGCGGATCGACGCGGCGAGGTCGAAGTCGAGCTCGCCGAGCTCGAGGCGCTCGGCGCTGCGCTCGACCGCGCGGAACCGGCTCGGCGTCATCGGATGGAACCGCAGCAGCATCCGGTCCTCGAGCGCGGCGAAGTTCGGGTCCGCGATCGTCGTCCAATAGTCGTCGGCGGCCCCGGTGCGGACGTTGTAGTTGACGGAGAAGAACGAGCGGAACGTGTACGGCCCGACGGTGCCGAACGTCGTCTCCCACTTCACCTCGCGCTGCTCCATGACGAGCTTGAGCGGCTCGACCATCCCACGGTACTTGAACCAGTCGTTGAACTCGGGGACGATGAAGTTGAACGTCCTGCCCGAGTAGGAGGCGCCGACGCGCAGGAACTGCGCCGGGGTGATGCCGCCGCAGTAGCGGCTCCGTCCGGGGAGGCCGTGGGGCGGCACGCCGCTGCGCGGGTTGCCGCGCACGAGGTCGTCGATCGAGAACGTCTTGCCGGTCCCCGGCGGCCCGAACAGCGCGAGGTGGAAGCCGGTCGCCCCGGTGACGCGGCCGGTCGGCGCCACGAGCGGGGCGTCGGCGAGCGCGTACTGCTGCAGCAGCGAGATCAGCGAGTCAAAGTAGAGCTCCTCGCCGAAGAGGTCCCGCAGGTAGCGGGCGAGGTGCTCGACGTCGAACGTACGGCCGAAGGCGATCGTCGCGTCGAGCCGGCGCCCGACGACCTCGCGCAGGTGGTCGAGGAACTCGGCGTCCATCGCGCGGATCTCCGCCTCCTCGTCCGGGAGGAACGTCGGGCCCGTGACCTCGGAGGCGTCCGTGCGCGCGGCCTCGCCGAGAAGGAGCTGGCGCAGCTCGTCCGGGTACGGGGCGCGGAAGTGCTTCTCGCCCGAGCCGCCGGGAAGCTCCTGGAGCAGCCCGCGCCGCTTCAGCCGGCCGAGGAGGCGGGTCGGGTCCTCGAAGACCCGCTCCCGGAGGAGGCGGGAACGAAGGTCGGAGAGGCGGAAGCTCGGCGGTGCCGAGGCGACGCCGCGGACGGCCCGCCGCCGCTCGGCCTCGGCGACCAGCGCCGCGAGGCTCCGGGCGACGGCGACCTCGGACGGTGCGATATCGAGCGCGACCGGTGCGGCCACCACCGGCCGCCACTGCGCCAATCCGCTTATAGAGCGCCGTCGACCGGCACCGGAGCGACGTGGTCGGTCACGGGTTCGGGGGGTACGAGCGCGAGCTGCGGAGCCTGCTGTCCGGCGACCCGGGCTCGGTGCGGGCGTACGCACGGAGCCTTCCCCCGACGGAGCGCAGCGACTTCGAGCGCCTCATCGAGGAGCCGTACCTCGTCGTCCGGGGCGCCGGCTCCCTCGGCCTCGACCTGGTCGCGCTCCGCCGCGAGATCGCGCTGCCGATCGAGGTGAAGGCGTCGAGCGCCGACGTGATCCGGTTCACCGCGGCAAGCGGGCGGGCGAACGAGCAGCTCGCGGCGCACCGGGCCGTGGCGGCGCGGGCCGGCCTGATGGTCGTCTATGCCTACCGACGGCTCGGCCTGCGTGGCCAGGAGGCCTGGCGGTTGTTCTCGGCCGGTAACCCTCCGAACCGGGGCGTGCTCGGGGTCGCGTGCCGGACCCTCCCCCCGGTCGAGGCGACGCAGGAGGGGAACGGGATCCTGCGCTGGAACGGCGGCATGCCGCTGTCGCGGTTCCTCGGTCGCGTGCGGTTCCTTTCCTCCCGGCCGGAGCCGCTCGGCGGATGAACGTCCGCGTGGCGAGCGTCGGCCTCGGTCGGTTCGGCAAGCGGCCCGAGGGGCTCGTCGACCTCGCGGCGGAGGCCGCCGGGGCGGCCCTCGAGGGGATCGGGCGGAAGACGGTCGACCTCCTCGTCGTCGGCACCATGCTCGCCCACGGCCCGGCCGGCCCGATGGCGCTCCTTCCCCGCCTGGCGGGCCGCCTCGGGCTCGAGTCGGCGAGCGGCCTCCGGGTCGAGGCGGCCAGCGCGACCGGGGCGGCGGCGTTCCACGCCGCCGTGACCGCGATCGAGGCCGGGCGTGCGAGCCGCGCTCTCGTCGTCGCCGCCGAGAAGATGACCGACCTCCCGACGGCGAGCCTCACCCGCGAGCTCACGGCGGCGCTCCACGAGAGCGAGGTCGCTGCCGGGGCCTCGATGGTCGGCCTGGGCGCGCTCGTCGCCCAGAGGTACCTGCAGCGCCACGGCGCTTCCGCCAGCGCTCCGAGCCTCGTCAGCGCCCACGACCGCCGGATGGCGTCGCGCAATCCCCGGGCCCACTTCTCGACGCCGGTGTCGGCGAGCGAGGCGGACGGGAGCCGGCCCGTCGCACTCCCGCTGCGCCTTCTCCACTGCGCCCCGATCTCCGACGGGGCGGCCGCGACGGTGGTGGAGAGAGGTCGCGGACCCGCGACGGTCCTCGGCCTGGGCCAGGGGTTCGACGCGCTTCGGCTCATCGACCGCGACGACCTCACGTCGTTCGTCGCGACGAGGCTCGCGGCCCGGCGGGCGTACGAGGCCTGCGGACTGACCCGCAAGAGCGTCGAGGTCGTCGAGCTCCACGACGCCTTCGCGCCGTTCGGGCTCGTCCATCTCGAGGACCTGGGGTTCTGCGGGCCCGGAGAGGGCGCCTCCTGGTTCGAGCGCGGGTGGGTCGGCGCCGACGGGCGTCTTCCGGTCAATCCGGGCGGAGGGTTGCTCGGCCGCGGGCATCCGGTCGGCGCGTCGGGTCTCGCCGCGATCGCGGAGATCGCCCTCCAGGTCATGGGGGAAGCCGGTCCGACCGCGGTCGCGCGACGACCGAAGGTCGGCCTCGCCCACTCCATGGCCGGCCTCGGCGTGCAGAACTTCGTCACGATCCTCGGGGAGGCCGCGACGTGAGCGCGGCCGAGGCTCCGGGACTCACCCTCGCGAAATGCCCCAACTGCCACGCACGGTTTGTGCCGGCCGACGGACCCTGCCCCCGCTGCGCGAACCCGACCCCCGAGACGTATCTCGCCTCGCCGAACGGCACGGTGCTTGCCGCGACGACCCTGGAGGTCCCGCCGCCAGGGTGGGAGAAGCCCCACCTGCTCGCCCTGGTCGAGCTGGAGGACGGGGTCCGTCTCTTGGTCGTCGCCACGCCGCCGCTTCCGGAGATCGGCCGCACGGTCCGGGTGAGCGCGGCCGGGGCGATCTACCGTGCCGTCGGGAGCGCGCCGTCGGGGTCGGGACGCGGGGAGGGGGATGCTCCGGGAGTCGGGACCTCCCCGACCCCCCTTTGAACCCCCGAGGTGAAACCACCACTGGATTAGCAATCCAGCGCCTTACCGGGCTGGGCCATCCCCGCTCGGCTCGGCCAGCGACCGCCTGAGCATAAAGCGTCCCGTCCGTCCGAAGCTCCACCGTCGTCCGGACCGACGGCTCATAAGTCGCTCGCAGGTCAAGCCTCGGATGCCGTCGTCCCCGGGCCCGGCGCTGGCGCCGGCGCTCTTGCTGACCGAGATCCGCGCCTTCCTGCGCCGAACCCACCTGGTCGCGGCGGCGGTGTTCTTCGGCGTCCTCTACGGCCTGGCGTCGCTGCTCGCCGGGGGGATGCTCGACCTGTACCCCGCGGGAGGCGGCACGGCCGTCGAGGTCGTGCTCGGCAGCGGCACGGGCCAGTCGTGGTGGCTCTACCCGGGGGTGATCGTCTACGGGCCGTGGGGGGTCCTCGCCCTCCCGTTCTTCACGACGATCGCGATGGTCGCGGTCGCGGCCGGGGTGGGCGTCGGGATGGCGGTCGCCGCCGGTCTCATCGTCCGCCTCGTCCGGCCGACCCCGGACGACGTCGCCCGCTCGAAGGCGGTCGGGGCGGCGACCGGGCTCACCCCGGCGATGATCGGCCTCGTGACGATCGGCTCCTGCTGCACGACCACCGCGGCGGCGACCGGCGGCGTCGGGCTGATCGCGCAGGCCTCGGGGACGACGACCGCGAACCTCGTCCTGAACAACTGGTACCTCGGCGTCGCCCAGGTCGCGATCGTCTGGGCGGCGCTGCTCGGGCAGGAGCTGCTCCTGACCGTCTACGGCGGGTTGCTGGGCGTCCGGGCGACCGGCGCGTCGCGCCCGCGCCGGATCCCTCCTCCGCTCGACCGTCGCTGGGTCGCAGGGGCGCTCCTGCGCGGCACGCTCGCGGTCGGCGGGATCCTCTGGTCGCTGTCGATGTTCGCGGACTGGACGACCCACGCGCCGGCCACGGCGACCGCGGGCTGGTGGGTGCGATGGCTGCTCCAGCACCAACTGATCGCCGCCCTGGCGGTCGGCGCCGCGTTCTTCCCGGACCGCGCACTGCGCGGCTTCCGCGCCCTGGGCGCCGGCCCGGCAAGGCTCGTCTTGGCCGCCTTCGCGGCCGTCGCCCTCTCCGTGCTCGTCTGGATCCCGGCCCCGATCGCCGGCTCCGGTCTCGACAACCTCTCCGGGCAGCTGCTCGGGGTCGTGGGCCTCACGGGCGTCTGGGGTGCGGTGCCGGTCGGTGCGGTCTCGGGGATCCCGCTCTACGTGCGGTGGGCGCTCGAGTACGTGCTCCCCTCCGGGTTCGTCCTGGTGGCGGCGATCGCGCCCGAACGGGCGTTCGGCCCGCTCCTTGCGACCGTCGCCCGCGTCGAACCGGCGCCCGACCTCCAGACGGCCCGCCCGCTCTTTGAACCACGACGACTCCCCGGCCCGACGGCGTCGCCGGCGTCCGCACTCGGCGCGCCGGGAGCGGGCGCCGGTTCGCCCGACGCACGCTAAGCCGGCGACCGACCGAGGGTTTCCGTGACGCCGGTCCTGCTCGCGCTCCTCGCCACGCTCGCGGCGGCGATGGCGACGTCGACCGCGGTGTTCGTCCGGTGGGCGGCGAACTGCACGTCCTCGATCCGCGCGGCAATCGTCGTGTTCCTCTTGCTGATGATGACCGGCATGCTCTGCGGCGCCCTCGTTTACGAGCTCGCGCCGGCCGCGCGGAGCGCGGTCGCCGGCCTCTGGATCGCGAGCGTCGTCATGTCGGCGAGCGCCGGGGTCGTCTTCGTAGCGTTCGCCCGCGAGGCGGTGCGGTTCGCGGGAGGAGCCACGGCGCCGAAGCCGTT
>JASHSA010000008.1 GCA_030037035.1 Thermoplasmata archaeon | reverse complement strand
ACGACGACGACGAGGCCGTCGAGGCGCCCGCCGCCGCCCCGTCCCCGCCGAAGCGGGGCCGCGCGGCGCCGGAGGAGGAGGCATGACGTTCCGCCTGAAGCGACGCGCCGCGCCGCGCGCCTGGACCGTCCCGCGCAAGGGCACGAAGTGGATCCTTCGTCCGAGGCCGGGACCGCATCCTACCGACCGCGCGATCCCGCTCCTGCTCGTCCTGCGCGACCTCCAGCGGGTCGTCGCGAGCGCGCGCGAGGCGCGGATCCTCCTGCGCGGCGGGGCGGTCAAGGTCGACGGCAAGGTCGCCGACGATCTCGCGCGCGGGATCGGCCTCATGGACACCGTCTCGCTCGCCGCGCCGCTCGACCGCCACTTCCGACTCGTCACCGACCGCCGGGGCAAGCTCGTCCTCGTGTCGATCCCCTCGACCGAGGCCGGCGTCAAGATCGGCCGCGTCCGCGCGAAGCACGCGGTCCGGGGCGGCAAGGTCGAGGTGACGCTGCATGACGGCCGCAACCTGCTCGTCGAGCGGACGTCGCCGTACCGCGTCGGCGACTCGCTCAAGATCGAGGTCCCGAGCCAGAAGGTCCTCGAGCATTTCGTCCTCAAGCCCGGCTCGCTCGCCTACGTCGCGGGCGGCTCGCACGTCGGCGAGATGGCGCGCGTCGAGCGGATCGAGGTCCGCAACTCCCCGCAGCCGAACCTGGTCCACTTCAAGGAAGGCTTCTCGACCGTCAAGGAGTACGTCTACGTCGTCGGCGAGCAGGCGCCCGGCGTCACGCTCGGCGAGGGGGTCGACCGGTGAGCGCCCCGCCCGAGGCCGCGCCGTCGCCGGCCGCCGGGAGCCCTCCGCGCGCGCCGGAGAACCCGCTCCGCGCCGTCCGCGTCCTGAAGGCCGTCGTGAACGTCGGGGTCGGCGAGTCCGGCGAGGCGCTGACGAAGGCGCAGCGGGTCCTGCAGATGGTCACCGGCCAGAAGCCGATCGCGACGCGTTCGCACTCCACCAACCGCGACTTCGGGATCCGCAAGGGCCAGGCAATCGGCGCGAAGGTGACGCTGCGGGGCGCCGCGGCGGTCGAGTTCCTCGGCCGGGCGTTCGACGCGCGCGACAAGCAGCTGGACGGGGCGTCGATCGACCGCAACGGCAACTTCTCGTTCGGGGTCGCCGACTACACCGACTTTGCGGGGATGAAGTACGACCCGGCGATCGGCATCCACGGGATGGACGTCGCCGTCGAGGTCGGCCGCGCCGGCCAGCGCGTGCGCGAACGCCGCCTCCAGGCGCGGCCGCTGCCGCGGCGCATGCGCGCGAGCGCAGAGGAGACCCGCGAGCTCCTGCGCCGGAGCTTTGGGGTCACCGTCGTGGAGTGAGGAACGCACGATGAAGCCGAAGGCGCATTTCGGGAGGAAGGACGGCTGCCTCCGCTGCGACCGCAAGCGCGGGATCGTCCGGCGCTACGGCCTGCACCTCTGCCGCCAGTGCTTCCGAGAGGTCGCCTACGACCTCGGCTTCCGCAAGTACCAGTAGGGGGACGATCACGATGGTACGGGACCTGCTCAACGACGCGCTGACCTCGCTCCGCCACGCCGACCGCGACGGCCGGCCGAAGGTCGAGATCGCGCCGACCTCGAAGCTGATCGGCGAGGTCCTCGCGCTGTTCCGGACGCACGGCTACCTCGCGGAGTTCGCGTTCGTCCCCGGCGCGCGGGGCGGCAAGTACGACGTCACGCTCGCGCGCCGGATCAACTCGTGCGGGGTCGTCAAGCCGCGGCTCGCCGTCCGCCACGACGACCTCGAGCGGTTCGAGTCGCGGTTCCTGCCGGCGCAGGACTTCGGCCTGCTCGTGCTCACCACGAACCGCGGGGTCGTCGGCCAGGCCGAGGCCCGCGAGATGAAGATCGGAGGTCGGCTGCTCGCCTATGTCTACTGAGCTCCCCGGCCGCGCCGAGGTCGCGGTCCCCGCCGGCGTCCGCTTCTCCGTCGACGGCCGGACGCTCATCGCCGAGAGCCCGCGCGGCAAGGTCGTCCGCCCGTTCCCGGCCGACGTCCTGCGCCTGACGGTCGCTCCGGGAACGCTGACGCTCGAGCTCGGCGTGCCGGCGCACCGCAAGAGCTCGCGCGCGCTCCTGGGCACGTGGGTCGCCCACCTGCAGAACCTCGCGGGCGGCCTCAGCCGGGGCGTCGAGGCGCGCCTCAAGGTCGTCGCCGCGCACTTCCCGATGAAGGTCAGCGTCAAGGACGACCTGCTGGTGATCGAGAACTTCCTCGGGGAGAAGTATCCCCGTTCGACGCGCCTCTCGCCCGGGACGACCGCGAAGGTCGACGGCGAGTTCGTCATCGTCGAGGGGTTCGACGTCGAGCAGGTCGGCCAGAGCGCCGCCGCGATCGAGCGGACGACGCGGATCCGGGACTACGACCCCCGCGTCTTCCAGGACGGCATCTACCTCGTCGAGCGCGCCCACCTCAAGGAGGCGAGCTAGCGATGGCCGACGAGACGCCGGCGCCGCCGCCTCCGACGGACGACACGACGGCGGCCGCCCCCCCGAAGCGCCGTCGCCGCGCGAGCCCGCCGGCCTCCGACGCCGCGCCCGCCGCGACGGCGGCAGAGAAGGCCGCGGAGCGGAAGGACGACGCGCCGGAGCCCGCGAAGGCGCCGAAGCGGGCGACCCTCGCGCCGGAGCTCGCCGTGCTCCTCGCCGCCCGGCGCCGGATCGACCGCAAGCGGCCCCGCTTCGTCCGGCAGGCGGCCCACCGGTACGACCGGATCGGCCGCGACGAGGCGTGGCGCCGGCCGCGGGGGCTCCAGTCCAAGCAGCGCCGCCATTACGGTTACCGCTCGAAGATCGTCCGCGTCGGCTATCGCTCGCCGGCCGCCGTCCGGGGGCTCGTCCCGAGCGGCTTCCGCCCGGTGCTCGTCCGCTCGCGCGCGGACATGGACGGGCTCGACGCCCGCAAGGACGCCGCGGTGATCGCCCGGACCGTCGGGACGCGCCGTCGCCTGGTCCTGGAGGAGGAGGCGCGCCGCCTGGGGATCCGCGTGCTCAACCCGGTCGTGAAGGGCGAGGAGGAGCACTAGGCGATGCCCGACCTCGCGAACCAGCGGCGCCTCGCCGCGCAGATCCTCCGCTGCGGCGAGGGTCGCGTCTGGATCGACCCCGCCAGCCAGGAGGAGCTCGAGGACGCGGTGACGCGCGTCGACATCCGCAGCGCGATCAAGTCCGGCGTCATCCGGCGCAAGGTCCTCCGCGGCACCTCCCGCGGACGCGCCCGTCGGCGCGCCGCCGAGCTCGCTCGCGGCCGGCACGCGGGCCCCGGCTCCCGGCGAGGGACGCCGAGCTCGCGCCAGCCGCGCAAGGAGCGCTGGATGCGCCGCATCCGCGCGCAGCGCAAGCTATTGCGCGAGCTCCGTCTCTCCAAGAAGATCCCGGCGAACGTCTATCGCGAGTTCTACCGCCGCGCGAAGGGCGGGATGTTCCGTAGCCGCTCGCACCTCCTCGTCAACCTCCGTCTCGCCGGCCACCTCCCGGAGGGCCCCGCATGAGCACCGGCCCGCGCTACCGCGTCCACTTCCGCCGCCGCCGCGAGGGACGGACCGACTACCGCGTTCGCCTCGCGCTGCTGGCCGCCGGCCGCGCGCGGGCGGTCGTCCGCGCGTCGGGCCGCCGCATCCGCGTCGCGCTGGTCGACTTCG
>JASHSA010000075.1 GCA_030037035.1 Thermoplasmata archaeon | reverse complement strand
TCGAGCGGTCTGACCGTCTGGAGCCGCCTGATCTCGCCGTCCGACGCGACGCAGGCGATCGAGGTCGCCCGTCGGACACGGCGGCTCGCTCGGCTCGTCGGCCGGGTCCGGGACCGCGACGTGACGACCTCGCTGCTCGCCCCGGCCGCGCGGCGGCCGTCGAACGGGACCGCCACCGTCTGGAACGGGTTCCTCGGCCAGCTGCGCGAGGACACGCACATCCAGCGAGAGCTTCTCCGGGCGTTCCTGCGGACCGAGCGGCAGGCCGGCCTGCTCGAACGCTCCCGCGTGCTGCTCGCGCTCACCCCTCGGGCGGACGCGACCCGCGGGCTCGCGCGGATCCTCGCGGAAGAGCGGCGGACGCGACAGAGGCGGGTGCGACGGGCTCACCGGCGGGCCGTCCGCAGGCCGACCAGCGAGCGGCTCCATCGGCTCAGGATCCGGATCCGCCAGTGGCGGCACCTCTCCGCCCTCGAGGTCGCCGTCCGGGCGACGAACCATCCCCCGCCGCCCTCCTGGCGGACGCTCCAGGAACGCCTCGGGCGCCTCCACGACCTCGATGTCGCCCTCGCGAGCATCCCGGGCGAGCTCGCCGACTCGGCCCCGGCGCGACACCTCCGCGACGCGCGCAAGGAGCTTCGACGATCGGTGAGGGGCACCCTCGAGCGCATCGTCCTCCTCCCGGCGAGGTCGGTCGGCGGCGTCCGGAGGCGCGCGAGGACGTGACGGGTCCCGTCGCCGCCAGCGTCCTGGACGTCCGGGAGGCGGCGAGGCTCCGCGACGCCCTGGACGCGACCGGCCCGATCGGGGCGACGTTCCGCCAGCTCGCGTCGGTCCTCGACGTCGCGCCCCCTCGGGTGCAGGAGACGCTCGAGCGGTGGGAGCGGGACGGTTCCGTCCACCGCCTCGGCCGGGGGCTCTGGGTGCTTCGCGCCTACGCCACCCTCGAGGACCGAGAGGATTTCGTCGAGCCGACGGCGTTCGACGAGCGGTTCCTCGAGGAGAACGGGGTCGCGATCGGTCGGTACAGCGGGCCGATCACGTTCCGCTCGAACGAGACGCTCCCGGTCCATCGCTGGTGGCCGTACGTCCAAGGCTACTCGGCCGAGTTCGTCCGCGGGGTGCTCGCCGCCCAGGGGGTCGCGGCCGGCGCCGTCGTGCTCGACCCGTTCGCGGGGAGCGGGACGACCCTCGTGGAGGCGCGGCGCGCCGGCGCGGCCGCGATCGGGGTCGAGCTCCTCGCGCCCGCGGTGCTGGCGGCCCGCGTCAAGACGACGTTCGAGCTCGACCCCGGCCGGCTCGAGCGCCGCGCCGCCTCCGTGGCGCGCTCCGCCCTACGTCGCCGTCCCGCCGGCCTGCCGTTCCTTCGCGAGACGCGACGACAGTTCACGCCCGACGCCCTGGCCGAGCTGCTCCGGCTCCGTGACGCCCTGCCGCCCGAAGGCGAGGCCAGCGCCGACGCGGTCCGCCTCGCGTTCGGACGCATCCTGATCCCGTCGAGCCGTCTCCACCGCTCCCCCTGCCTCGGCTACCGGCGGGGCGACGCCGACGACGACGCGACCCCGGGCGGAAGGTTCCTGGCGGCGATCGGGACGATGGCCGAGGACCTCCGGGCGCTCGGGGGCGAGGCGGACCGTTGGGGGCCGCCGGCGCGGGTCGTCCGCGGGGACGCGCGCGTGCTCGACGTCCCCCCGGGGTCGGTCGACCTGGTCCTGACGAGCCCGCCGTACGTCAACGGGATGGATTACGTGATGAACTACAAGGTCGACCTCGCCTGGCTCGGCTACGCAGGCTCGTACGCGGAGCTCCGTCGGCTGCGGGGCGCCGAGGTCGCCTGCGACAACCTTCCCCGTCGGGAGACCGCCGGCTACCTCGGCTTCGCGTCGGCGCCGGATCCCTGGCTGGGGGAGATCCTCCGGCGGATCGACCGCAACGTCCGCCGCAAGGGTACCTACCGCCGCAACGACATGCACGCGGTCGTCCACCGCTACTTCGCGGACCTGCTGCCCGTCCTGCGCCGGGCCCGCGACGCGTTGCGTCCCGGGGGGACGTTCGTGCTCGTCGTCGGCGACTCGCTGCTCGCGGGGGCGTACGTCCCGGGGGACCTCCTCCTCGCGAGGATCGCCGCCCGGCAGGGGCTCGAGATCGTCTCCGTCGACGTCGCCCGCCGTCGTCGGAGCGGCCAGCGACGCTCGTTCGAACTGCGGGAGTCGGTCGTCACCCTGCGACGGCCGGTCTCGTAGGGCGGCGGGGCCGCGCCCCGGGGCCGGCGCGTGAAAGCAAACGCTTATTGTGCGCTCCGGCGACGCTCCCGTGGGCGGTCCCCCATCATGCCCGGTCCCTCCACCGAGCCGAAGTTCGTCGAGCCCCTCCTCGGCGTCGTCTTTGACCTGGACGGCACGCTCGTCCTCTCGCACCACGACTTCGGGAGGATCCGCTCCACGGTCGTCAAGGTCGCCGAGCGCCACGGGGTCGTCCCCGGCCGGCTGTCGGCCCACGAGCCGGTCCACCGCATCGTCGAACAGGCCCGCGAGGAGCTGCGCAACGGCGGCCTGCCGGACGGGGAGCTCTGGCGGTTCGAGGCGGAGTACCGCAAGGCGATCGACGCGATCGAGCTCGAGGCGCTCCCGCGGACCGTCGCGCGCGTAGGGGCGTCCGATCTGCTGAGGGGGCTCCATGCGAGGGGCTACCGGCTCGGGATCCTGACCCGGAGCTCGGAGGCGTTCTCCCGCGCGGCGCTCGTCAAGACCGGCCTCGGGTCGTTCTTCAACTACCTGCGGAGCCGCAGCAGTCCGGGGCCGGCGAAGCCGTCGCCCGAGTCGCTGCTGCTCCTCCTGCACGAGATGGGGGTCCCCCTCGAGAGGGCGCTGTACGTCGGCGACCACCTCCTCGACGCCGAGTGCGCGATCGCGGCGCGGGTCCGCTTCTACGCGGTCCTGCCCGACCCGAGCGAGAAGGTCGACCTCGCCGAGGCCGCCGACCGCTTCCGCGCGGCCGGGGCGAGCGCGGTCGCTCCGGACCTGGCGGCGCTCGCGCGCTTCCTCGCCGCGGCCCCGCCGGCGCTGAGCCCGTAGCGGGGCCTACAGGTACTCCGCCCAGGCGTGCAGCACCGCCCGCTCGGCGGAGGCCCACGCCTCGGGGATCTGGTTCCAGCCGCTCTTCTGGTCGCCGACGACGTAGAGACCGGGGATCGGCCGACCGTCGGCGTCCGCGAGCGCGCGCGAGTCGTCGTCGACGGCGACGTAGCCTTCGGGGTCGAAGCGGCAGCCGAGCTCCCGAGGGAACGCGTCGTGGCGGTCGTACCAGCCGAGCGCGGAGAAGCCGCGGTCGTAGGCTCGGTGGCTCCCGTCGGCGAACCGGACGCCGAAGCGGTGCTCGCGGATCTCGTCGAAGCCGGCGATCGTCCCCTCCACGACCCCGACGTGGTGATCGGCGAGCTGGCGGGCGAGCTCGACGCGCTCCGGCTCGGTCGCGCCGAACGCCGGGGGGCGGCCGTGGGTCAGGATGTCGACCTGGCCCGGGGCGAACTCGAAGAGGTCGAGCGCGGTGCGCGCCGCCAGCGTCTCGTGGCCGAGCACGCCGACCGATTTGCCGGTGAGCTCGTGGCCGTCGCAGACGAGGCAGAAGTCCACGATCGCCTGGTTCGCCCAGGGAAAGATCGGCTCGATCTTGCCGCCGACCTCCAGGATCCGGTCGACGACGCCCATCGCGAGGACGAGGGCGCGCCCGCGCGCGGTGAGCTCCTGCTTCAGCCAGTCGAACCGGACGGCGTAGCCGTCCCCGTCCCGCGCCACCGCGACGGCGCGCCCGGGCGTGAAGTAGTCGACCCACTCCGAGACGGCCCGCACCGCCGCCACCTGCTGGTCGAGGAGGCGGTGGCCCGAGACGCCCTCGGGGAAGCCGGGGATGTTGTCCATCCTCGGGGCGTAGTACGAGCGCGAGTACTTCGGGCCCCGGTCGACCAGCGCGACGGTGCGGCGGAGCAGCGCCGCCTTGAGCGCCGCCTGGAGGCCGGCATGCCCGCCGCCGACGATGACGAGGTCGTAGCGTTCGCGCAGCCGCGGGAGCCCGGGCACCCGCGGACCACCGGGCGAGGGGATTTGACGGCTCACCGCCGCGCGCACGGCGCGACGGCGTCCCGCCGGCCGCTCGCCCGACGGCAAATCTTATGGACGAACCCTCTCCTCTTGCGCGTCGGGTTCCACGGCCCGTGCCGTCCGACGCGCTCGAACGCCCGCGCGCGGGGACCGTATTTTTGGAGGACGGGAGCCGCTTCGACGGCGTCGGCTTCGGGGCGACCGGGCGCCGGGTCGGGGAGGTCGTCTTCACGACCGGCATGGTCGGCTACCCGGAGTCGCTCACCGACCCCTCGTTCCGGGGCCAGATCCTCGCCTTCACCTATCCGCTGCTCGGCAACTACGGTGCCCCCCGGCGAGGGGCCGTCGACCGCGACGGCCTGCCGCTCCTCGAGAGCGGCGGCGTCCAGGTCCGCGGCGTCGTCGTCCGGGGGACGAGCCGCCCGAACCACTGGGGCATGGACGGCTCGCTCGACACCTGGCTCCGGGAGGAGGGCGTCCCGGGGGTCGTCGGGGTCGACACCCGGCGCCTGACGCAGCATCTGCGGGCCCACGGGGTCCTCCGTGGGGCGATCGACGTCGCGCCGTCGGAGCGGCCGACCTCCGACGACGACCTCGCGAGGGCGATCCGCCGTGCGCCGGCGTACCCCGAGGAGAACCTCGTCGCCGAGGTCGCCCCCGAACGTCCGCAGCTCCTCGCCCGCAACGGCGGCCCGTTGATCGCCTTCCTGGACTGCGGCACGAAGTCGAGCATCGTCCGGGCGCTGCTTGCGCGGGGGGCGAGCGTGCTTCGCCTGCCGCCGGAGGAGCCCGTGCCGTCCCGGTGGAAGGGCCGGCGCGTTGCCGGCCTGGTCGTCAGCAACGGCCCGGGGGACCCGGCGAGCCTCGCGACGACGATCGAGGAGCTCGGCCGTCCGTCGGTGCGCGAGCTGCCGACCCTGGGGATCTGCCTCGGGCACCAGCTGCTCGCCCTCTCGAGAGGAGGGCGGACGTTCAAGCTGAAGTACGGGCACCGCGGGCAGAACAAGACCGTCTGCTTCCCGAACGGCCGGGCCGTCATCGTCAGCGAGAACCACGGCTACGCCGTCGAGCCCGCCTCGCTCGCCGGCACCGGCCTCGAGCCGTGGGCGACCAACCCGGACGACGGCACGCTCGAAGGGCTGCGCGACGCGCGCGGAGCTCTGGTCGCCCTCCAGGGCCACCCCGAGGGCCACCCGGGACCGCAGGAGGCCGGCTTCGTCTTCGACGAGTTCGTCCGCCGGGCCCGGAGACGCGCATGACCGTCCCGCTGCCCGGCAAGGTCGTCGTCCTCGGCAGCGGTGCGCTGAAGATCGGCGAGGCCGGCGAGTTCGACTACTCGGGCAGCCAGTGCCTGAAGGCGCTCGACGAGGACGGGGTCTACGCGATCGTCGTTAATCCGAACATCGCGACCCTGCAGACCGACCCTCCCCGCCGGGGCAAGGTCTACTTCCAGCCGCTCGTCGCCGACTTTGTCGCCCCGATCCTCGAGGCGGAGCGTCCGGACGGGCTGATGCTCTCGTTCGGGGGCCAGACCGCGCTGAACTGCGGGGTCGCGCTGAGCGACCGGGGGACCCTCGCGAAGACGGGCACGCGCGTCCTCGGGACCCCGCTCGCCGGGATCCGTGCGACCGAGGACCGGGCGAGGTTCGTTCGCACGATGGCGCGGGCGCACGTCCCGACGCTGCCGAGCCGGGCGGTCCGCTCGGTCGAGGAGGCCCTTGCCACCGTCGAGGAGTTCGGCTTCCCGGTGATGGTGCGGGTGGCGTACACCCTCGGCGGCAAGGGCGGCGGGGTCGCGCGGAGCCCGGAGGAGCTGCGCGAGGTCGCGGCGCGGGGACTGCGCGCGAGCCCGGTCCGCCAGATCCTGCTCGAGCGGTACGTCGGCGCGTTCAAGCAGCTCGAGTACGAGGTCGTTCGCGACGCGCGCGGCAACGCGCTGACCGTCTGCAACATGGAGAACGTCCTCGGGATGCGCGTGCACACCGGCGACAACATCGTCATCGCCCCGAGCCAGACGCTGACCGACGAGGAGTACCAGCTGCTCCGCCAGGCGGCGCTCCGGGCGGTCCGCGAGTGCGGCATCGTCGGCGAGTGCAACATCCAGTTCTGCCTCGAGCCGAACAGCCTCGAGTACTACGCGATCGAGATCAACGCGAGGCTCTCCCGCTCGAGCGCCCTCGCGAGCAAGGCGACCGGCTATCCGCTCGCGTACGTCGCCGCGAAGCTCGCGCTCGGCTACACGCTTCCCGAGCTCAAGAACCGCGTGACGGGCGTGACGACCGCCTGCTTCGAGCCGTCGCTCGACTACGTCGTCGTCAAGCTCCCGCGCTGGGACCTCGACAAGTTCGCGCACGCCGACCCGCGTCTCGGCCCGGCGATGAAGTCGGTCGGGGAGGCGATGGGGATCGGGGCGTCGTTCCCCGAGGCGATCTCCAAGGCGTGTCGGATGGCCGACCCGCGCTCGGACCTCCGCCCGCCGACGACCGTAC
This sequence comes from Thermoplasmata archaeon, assembly GCA_030037035.1. Lineage (GTDB taxonomy): Archaea > Thermoplasmatota > Thermoplasmata > Lutacidiplasmatales > UBA184 > Lutacidiplasma. Next base: position 6,694 of record JASHSA010000075.1, on the reverse strand, counting down.
GCCCGACGGAGGAGATCCTCGCCGACCTCGCCGAGCCGAAGCCGGCAATCCTCGCGCACGTCCTCGAGGCGCTGCGCGCGGGGGTCCCGCCGGAGACGGTCGCGTCGGTCTCGTACATCGACCGCTGGTTCGTCGACGCGCTCGGCGAGATCGAGGCGACCGACCGCGCGATCGCGGCGCAGCCGGGCGGCGAGCTCCCGGCGCCGCTCCTCCGCCGCGCCAAGGAGCTCGGGCTCTCCGACCGCGCGGTCGCGCGCGCGGCCCGTCTGGACGAGGAGGAGGTCCGTCGGCGCCGCCTCGCCGCCGGGATCCGTCCGCGCGTCCGGATGATCGACACCCTCGCCGGGGAGTGGCCGTCGCGGACGAACTACCTCTACGTCACCTACCGGGCCGACGCGGACGACGTGGCGCCGATGGCCACCGACTCGGCGCTCGTCATCGGGGCCGGCCCGTACCGGATCGGCTCGAGCGTCGAGTTCGACTGGTCGACGATGAACCTCGTCGACGGGCTCAAGGCCGAGGGGCTGGGCGGCGTCGCGCTCCTCAACTCGAACCCGGAGACCGTCTCGACCGACTACGACCGCTCCGACCGGCTCTACTTCGAGGAGATCACGCTCGAGCGCGTGCGCGACCTCTGCGACTTCGAGCGCTTCCGCGGTGTCGTGACGTGCGTGGGGAGCCAGCTCGCGCAGAACCTCACCCCGCTGCTCGCGACCTGCGGCATCCCCGTCCTCGGCACGGCTCCCGCGTCGATCGACGCCGCCGAGGACCGCGCCCGCTTCGCGAAGCTCCTCGAGAGGCTCGGGATCCCGCAGCCGGCCTGGCGGGCGTTCACGACCGTCGAGGAGGCGAGCGCGTTCGCCGAGGAGGTCGGCTATCCGATCCTCGTCCGCCCGTCGTACGTCCTGAGCGGCCAGGCGATGCGCGTGATCGCCGGCCGCGCGGACCTCGGCCGCTTCCTCTCCGAGGCGACGCGCGTCTCGCCCGAGTACCCGGTCGTGATCACGAAGTTCGTCGAGGGGGCCGACGAGGTCGAGCTGGACGCGATCAGCGACGGCGAGCGGGTGCTCGTCGCCGGGATCCTCGAGCACGTCGAGCATGCCGGCGTCCACTCCGGGGACGCGATCTTCTGCCTGCCGCCGCGGCACACGTCCCACCGGGTCGAGCTCGAGCTGATCGACGCGGCGCAGCGCCTCGCCCGGACGCTCGCGATCCGCGGCCCGTTCAACGTCCAGTTCCTGGTCGAGCGGGGCGCCTACCGCATCATCGAGCTCAACCTGCGCGCGAGCCGCTCGCTGCCGTTCCTCGCGAAGGCGACCGGCGTGCCGCTCCTGCGCGAGGCCGCCCGCGCGCTCCTCGGCCGGCGGCTCTCCCGGGACGGGGTCGCGCCGCTGCCGCCGGGCCGCTTCGGCGTCAAGGTCCCCCAGTTCTCGTTCCTGCAGCTCACCGGCTCCGACCCGCTCCTCGGCGTCGAGATGCAGTCGACCGGCGAGGTCGCCTGCTTCGGGCCGACGTTCAGCGACGCCCTCGTCAAGGCGCTCGTGGCGACCGGCGTCCGCCTCGTCCCCCGGCGCGGCGCGGCGTTCCTCTCGGTCGGCGGCCGGCCGCTGAAGGAGGAGCTCTGGCCGATCGCGCGGCGGCTCCGGGACCTCGGCCTCAAGCTCGCCGCGACCGAGGACACCGGAGCGTTCCTCCGCGAGCGCGGCCTGCGAGGGGTGCGGATCCTGCACAAGGTCTCCGAGCCGGACCGCCACCCGAACGTCACCGAGGCGCTCGACCGCGGCGAGATCGACCTGCTGCTCAACGTGCCGGCGTCGCTCACGCAGGAGAAGTTCGAGCGCATGCTCGAGGACGACTACGTCCTGCGCCGGCGGGCCGTCGAGCTCGGGATCCCGCTGTTCACGAGCCTCGAGACGTTCAGCGCCTACGTCGAGGGGGTCGCCTGGCTCGAGGAGCATCCCCTCACGGTCGAGCCGCTCTACGGGACCCCCGAACCCGTCGCCGCGGGGGCGCTGCCGAGGGACGGACGGACGATCCCGGTCGTGCCGCGCCGCCGACGCGGTCGGCGACGCCGCTAGCGCGCTACGGGAACTTCGAGACGGAGTACTCCGGCACGAGCGTCGACGTGTCGAGGATCTCGGGGATCCCCCGGATCCGCGCGGTGACGAAGTCGAGGACGCCACGCCGCCGGTTCGTCGCGGTCGGCGGGAACTCGAGGACGACCAGGATGTCCCAGTCGCCGGTGAGGAAGTGCAGCTCCTTGACCTCCGTGAGCCCCTCGAGGAGCTGGCGGATCCGGTCGAGGTCGCCCCCCTTGACCTTGAGGTAGCTGAGCGCGCGGATCGTCTTCAGCTCGGTCGGCATGAGCGCCGCGACGCTGTCGTCGGTGAACTGCTCGCAGCCGACCAGCCGCTGGCCGCTCGGCGCGACGAGCACCGGGAACTGCGTGACGCCGCGCAGGTGCTCGGTGACCAGGCGCTCGAGCCGGCCGGCCCGCTCGACGTCGACGACCTTCAATTGGAAGCCCCGGCGCCGGGCGAGGTCCTCGACCAGGGCGACCGCGCGCGACTGGTCGTCCGACAGGAAGTAGACCGGCCCCTCCCCCGCCTCCGCGGCGTCCCCTCCGCGCGCCGTCGGGGCGCCGGAGACGGCGGTCGCGGTCTGCGGCCCGAAGCCGGGCCCCGAGGCGCTCGCCGCCGGGCGGAAGAACGTCGTGACCGTCTTTCGCGACTGGACGTACAGCGTGAGCTCGCGTTCAGGCTCGGCCATCGGGGTCCGGAGTCTTAGCGCCGTATAAAGGACGGGGGCTCCTTTCGTGGAGAGGGAAACGGGGAAGGGGTTCGCCGCAGGGACCCGGACGGGGCCCTAGTAGCGCTTGTAGCTGTCGGAGCGGTCGCGTCCCTGACCGCCGCTGCCGCCGCCACCGCCGCCGTAGCGGCCTCCGCCGTAGCCGCCTCCGCGGTCACGGTAGCCGCCGCCCCCGAAGGAACGGCGCTCGCTCTCGAACTCCTGCTGGCTCATGTCGAGCGACTGGTTGATCTCTCCGATCGCTTCGGTCGACTTCGACAGGTTGCCGTAGCGCCCGACGTTCAGGCGCATGTGGCCCCGCACCAGGGAGACGTAGCCGTTGTCGACGAGGATCACCTCGTCCTTGGCGATCGTCCCGATCTGCTCGTTCCACAGGGAGAGGGTGATCGTCGCGGTGTCGTCGCCGACGACGGCCTCGCAGACCTTCCTCGGGTCGCCGAACTTGCCCATCACTTCCTTCGGCTCGCCGACGGTCATCACCTTGGCCAAGACGTTCACTTGCTTCGAGTTCGGCGTCAGGTCTCGCACTTTCGTCAGGGGTTTGTCCACCATGGTCTCATCTCGTCCCGTTCGCGTTCGTCGCGTTCTCGAGGTCGGTGCGCGGTCGCGGGTCGTGCGAACACTCGTCGCAAAACAGAGACGAAGGGGACGCTCGATCGGGGCCGGCTCGCGGATTCCTCGGACCGCCTACCCGCGCCGCGCCATATAAGCAGCGCGGCGACGTGCGAAGGTGTCGCAGGACGGGAGCGTCCGCGGCGCCTCCCGGTCCCGACCGTTCTAACGGCAACCTTTTGGGGGAGGAGACGGCTCGGCCGGCCGCCGGGATGAGCCAGCAGTTCCGCGTCGGCGTTCAGCATCTTCGGAACCGCGAGTTCGACCGCGCGGCGAGCGCCTTCGGCCAGGTCGTCCGGGAGGACCCCAGGGACGCCCGCGCCTGGTCGAACTACGGCCTCGCGCTGACGCACCTCGGCCGTGCCTCCGAGGCGGAGCTCGCGCTCTCGAAGGCCGTGGAGCTCGCCCCCTCGAACGGCGAGGCGTGGTTCCACCTCGGGGTCGCCCGCGCGCTCCGCGACGAGTGGCCGGACGCGGCGAGCGCCTACCGGCGCGCGGTCGCCCTCGAGCCGCTCGACATCGTCGCCTGGCACCGGCTCGGCGTCGCGCTCGCGGAGGCGGGCGACGAGGCCGGCGCCTCGGTCGCCTTCGAGCGGGCGCTCGTCCTTTCGCGCGACGTCCCCTCCGCCGGCGCCGGCCGCAAGAGCTCGGAGTTCCCCCGCGCCGACGACCACGCGAGCGAAGGCGGCGAGCGGGAAGGGGCGCGGGAGGCGAAGAGCTGGCTCGACCTGGCCCTGTCGTTGCTCGCCCTCGGCGACGAGGACGAGGCGGTCGCCGCCTACGAGCGCGCGTTCACGCTCGACCCGGAGCGCGCCACGCGATCGCTGTTCCGTCCGATGCTCCGCCTCCTGACCACGGTCGGCGACGAGGACAGCGCCGCCGACCCCGCGGAGGCGGACTCCGCCCCGGCCCGCCCGACCGGCCCGCCCCGTCCGGAGGCGGTCCGTCCGCCGCGCCCCGAGGTCGGCTGAGCGGGGTCGTTCGACGGCGAGGCGTCGGCCTCGGGAAGCGCGGCCTAGATCGGCCGCGGGGCCTCGGTGACGATCGTCGACTCGGCCCACTCCTTGACCTTCTCGCGCCGCTCGGCGTGGTCGCGAAGGAACGGCTGGACCCGCTCGAGCAGCCTCGACTTGCAGTCGCCGCACAGGAGGGCGCCCGAGCGGCAGTCGGCCGTCAGGCGATCGAGCTCGTCGTCGGAGGCGGCAAAGCGCGTGCGCCAGAGCGCCCAGATCGAGCAGATCTCCGGGTTCGCCCCGAGGCGCCGCTGCTCTTCGACGGTCGCGCGGCCTCCCGTGAACGCGTTGCGGACCTTGCGCTCGACCGTCTTCGGCGGGTCGTTGAGGAACAGCGCCCCGTCCTCGCTGCCGCCGGTCGTCGACATCGCCGCCTCGCCGAGGAGCCCGGGGACCATCCGGCTGTGGACCAGCGCCGGCTTCGGGTAGCCGAGCCCCTCGGCGACGTCCCGCGTGAGGCGGAAGTGCGGGTCCTGGTCGATCCCGCACGGGATGAGGCAGCGCACCTCGCGCCCCTCGGCCCAGGACGGCCAGAACGCCGGCACCGTCTGCAGCGCGGTGTAGAAGATCCAGCCGATGTTCGCGGACGGCTCGAGGCCGAAGACCGCCTTGACGCTCGAGTAGGTGATCTTCCGCGCGACGCGCACGGCGAGCGGATAGAGCGCGGCGATCGAGCGGGAGTCGAAGAACACGCGCGTCCGCTTCGGGTCGAAGCCGAGCGCGAGGATGTCGTAGAGGTTCTCGTAGCCCCAGCGGACCGTCTCCTCGCGGCTCAGGCCCGCGCGCGACCAGAACTTCTCGTCGTCGGTGATCTGGACGTACATCGGTACGCGCAGCCGCTGCTGGAACCAGCGGCAGAGCTCGAACTGGGCGAGGTGCGAGGTGTGCAGCGGGCCGGACGGCCCGCGGCCGGAGTACACGAAGAACGGCCTCCCCGACTCGAACGCCGTGAGGAGGCCCTCGAGGTCGCGGTGCGAGTAGTAGATCCCGCGGGCGAGCAGCGGATGGAGCTCCCCGCCCGCCAGACGACGGAGCCGCTGGAGGAGCTCCGGCGTGAGCTCCTGCGTCCCGAACAGCTCCCGAAGACGGTCGTAGTCGACCTTTCCGCGGACCTCGTACGGCGTGACGACGAACTCGTCGGCGTCGGGCATCGCCGCGGCGCCCTCACCCTTCCGGGAAGGTGATCCTGGCGAGGATCGCTTCCCGGTCGACCGCCGGGACGCCGAGCGTCGTCAGCGCGGTCGACACGCACGAGCGGGAGTGCTCGATGCGGATCGTGTGGCCGCAGGACGGGCACGACGCCCAGCCTTCGATCAGGCGACGCAGCCCCTCGCGCGACGACGACGAGTCGCGCCGGGCGAACTTGTCGACGAGGATCGCGGCGCCGGAGGAGCCTTCGAGGTTCGACAGCGGCACGCGCACGGCGGTGTTGCAGATCGGGCAGCGGCCCGGGGAACGGCACGTGCACGCCATCGCGGCCCGGTACTCCTCGCCCGAGCCTTAAGCCGGTCGGCCGAGGCGCGGGCCCAGGGGACGACGGGGCGGCAACGCGGAACCGCCGTGCGGATTATGAGGGGGCTCGAACGTAGGAGGGGCGATGCCCGACGCGCCGCCCGCGGACCCGATCCGGGCGACGTTCGTGGCGATCCTGCAGCAGCTCAACCGGGCCGAGTCGATCCACGAGGGCCGCGACCAGGACCGGACGCTCGACCTCGAGGACCTCCTGCGGACCCTGCGGAAGTTCTGGGCGATCGAGGACGAGCACGTGAAGCTGCCGTTCGCCCTCGGCCTGCTCGTCCGCAACGGCCTCGTGCTGCAGGAGGCGGCCGCCCGGCCGGACGGCGACCACCCCCCGACGCGCGTACGCTACCGCATCACGGCCCAGGGCAAGCAGTTCCTGATCGAGGCGACGCAGAAGAGCGACCGCATCAGCTAGGGCCGTCCGTCGCGCCTCCGCGCCTCGGCGGAGCGCGCGGCTCGGGTACCCCGATGCGGACGGGATCCGGCCGCCCCGGAAACGCGGTCCTCGGGACGCGCGACGCGCCGAGCGGGCCCGTTCCGTCGCCGTCTCGCGCCAAGAGTTAAGTAGCCTACTTTTGTCGATGGCCCGCCGTGTCTCGCATCCACTCCCGGAGGAAAGGCCGAGCGGGCTCGCATCGCCCCTACCCGCTGACCCGGCCCGAGTGGGTCAGCCTCTCCTCGGAGGAGGTCGTCAGCCAGGCCCTCCAGCTGTCGAAGGGGGGGCGCTCGGCGGCCCAGAT
>JASHSA010000074.1 GCA_030037035.1 Thermoplasmata archaeon | reverse complement strand
CCGGTGGTCGGTCGCCTCCCAGGTCCAGACGTCCTCGACCCAGGTCGTCGGGAGGCCGGAGGAGGCGGCGACGAACCCCGCCGCGACGTCGAGGACGGTGGTCGCGTTCGTAGAGTTCTCGATGCCCATCCCGGCCAGGACCGCGGGGGCGATTGTCGCGTTCAGGTCCGGGAGCGAGGCGAGGATCGCTCCGACGTTCGCGCGTGCGCTCGTGTCGGCGCAGGCGACGACCGCGGCGAGCGACGGGTAGTCGGAGGCGCAGTCGGCCGCGGAGCCGTTGAACCCGGTCGCCGAGCCGCCGGTCCCGTTGTAGAAGGCGGCGAGGACGTCGAGCGCCTCCGGCGACCCCGCGAGGTCGCCGACGGTCTCGTTGTACGCCGGAGCGTTCGACGCGGAGGCGGGCGGGCCCGACGCCTGCACGAGCGCCTCCCAGTTCGCGACAAAGAGCGCCGGCGGGCCCCAGAGGAGCTCCGCGCTCCCGTTCACCGCCGCGGTGAGGTTCGGCGAGCCGGTCTCCGCCGAGCCGATCGCCGCGCCGGCGAGCTCGGTCTCCCCGGCGAGGTAGGCGGAGTAGGCCGTGTAGACGCTCGAGACCGTCCGCACGTCGACCAGGGCTCGGCTGCGCTCGATCGCCGCCGTGACGTTGAGGACGAGCCCCTGACCGGCGGCGCCGACGACGTCCGGGCCGTAGAACAGGAGGATCGTCGACGACGCTCCGTTGTCGCCGGGGAACAGCTCGGCGAACCGAGCCGCCGCGAGATTGCTCGGGGCGTTGGACGCGACCGACTCGGTCGAACTGGTCGTCACGGCGCCCAGGTGAGAGAGGAACGGGGCGGCGGCCGCCACGAGCACGACCCAGGCGACCAACGGGACGAACGGCCGACGGACGACGGCCCGGCCGAGGCGCGCGAACGCCGAGACGCCCCTCGCCGACGAACCGGAGGCGGCCTCGCTCGCCACGTTCCCCCGGGAATCGCGGGCCGCTTAACCCTAGCCTTCGGAAGGAGGGACCGGAGGCCCGCTCGGCGCGGCCGGCCGCTTCCACCGCGGCGGGAACCGCTCCGGGTCGGCGAAGACCTTGGTCGAGCCGACGATCCAGTTGTCGTGCCCGGTCGCCGGCTCGGTCGCCCCCCGCAGGGCGACCCCGACCGCGACCAGCTCGCGACGGCGGCTGACCAGGACGACCCGGTCCCCGCGCGCGAACGGGGCCGAGGCGGAAGCGACGCCTCCCGGGGCGAGGGGGGCGCCGTGCGCGACCGCGCTCGCCGCCGGCTCCTTCAGGACGAGCGTCGGGAACTCGCGCCAGACCTCCTCGACCGGCCGCAGGAGCTCGAGCAGCGGCGCGCTCTCGCCGTCGTCGGCCGCCGACCGCGCGTCGGCGAGCCGCGCGAGCGGGACCGCCGATCGCTCGTCGAACGGCCCGGTGGCGATCCGCCGGAGCTCCTCGAGGTGGGCCCCGACCCCGAGAGCGTCCCCGAGGTCGACCGCGAGGGTGCGCACGTAGGTCCCCGAGTCGGCGACGACCCGCAGGAGAAGCCTCGGCGGGTCGGCCTCGAGGAGCTCGAGCGCGCGGATCGTCCGCACGCGGCGCTCGCGCTTGACCGCCGAGCGTACCGGCGGGGTCTGGTAGAGCGGTCCGACGAACTCGGCGAGGACGCCGTCGCGCCGAGAGGCAGCGACCTCCCCGTGCAGCACGACGACGCCGACGTAGGTCTTCGGGAACTCGAGGACGAGGGGGACGAGTCGCGCCGCCTTCCCGACGCCGACCCACAGGACGCCGGAGACGTTGGGGTCGAGCGTCCCCGCGTGGCCCGCGGAGGCGACGCCCAGGAGGTCGCGCGCCCAGGCCGTCACCTGGTGGGAGGTCGGCCCCCGGGGCTTGTCCAGGAGGACGAACGCCCCGTCGGCGATCCGCTGCGCGACCGGTGCCGGGAGCGCGGGCGCGCTCACGCCCCCGCTCCCTCGGGGGGAGGCTCGAGGAACGCGACGATCTCGTCGGCGACCTGCTCCGGGCTGCGCGACGACGAGTCGACCACGAGGTCCGCCTCGACGAGGTCGAGGTCGATCCCGTAGTAGCGGTCGAAGCGGAGCCGCTCGCTCTCCTCGCGCCGGCGCAGCGCGCGCAACGCCTCGGCCGGGCTCTGGTGGTCCCGACCGGCGACGCGCCGGGCCCGCTCCTGCTCGTCCGCCGTGACCTCGACCGTGACGACCGGCACGCCCCGACGCCGACAGAGCTCCCCCTGAACCCGGCCGTCCAGGAGGAACCCGGGCCGGGCGTACGCCTCCATCGCGCGGTCGAGCTCCCGGTCGACCTCCGGATGCTCCTCGGCGTAGCGCCCGAAGGCGTCGAGGTCGAGGCCCCGCCGTCGCGCCTCCGCGCGGAACTCCTCGCCGACCGAGCGGTACTCGAGCCCGAGGCGCTTCGCGACGAGGCGGCCGACGGTCGACTTGCCGCTGCCGGGAGGCCCCTCGAGGGCGACGACCGCCCGGATCACGCCGAACCCCCGGCCGCTCCCGCAGCGGGGGCGCCGGAGACCGGCGGGTGCTCCTCGAGGTAGCGGCGGAGCCACCAGTGCTTGAGGAGGCGCCGGAAGACCATCGAGAACGGGATCGTGTAGACGCTGAAGATCAGGAACCACCAATCGACCGGCAGCGCGTGGATGACGCGCTGCGTGAGGACGATCGTCGAGCCGTTCAGGCTGATCTCCCGGGCCGAGAACGGCGCCTGCGCGATCACGAGCCCGACCCAGGTGTAGATCAGGATCAGCAGGAAGTAGGTGATCGCCATGCCCTTGAACTGCCCGATCGAGACCGAACCGGACATGCGCGCGAGCCGCTCCTGGTGGGGACGGAGCGCCTCGATGCGGTCCTTCTTGCCGGAGCGGATCGCCGCCATCTGGACCTTGCGGAACGCCGCGCTCCACTTCTGGACCTTCGCCGCCTTGATCCAGTCCGTCGTGAAGTTGTAGGCGAGCGACGTGATCAGCATCTCGATCGCGCCGGCGAGCGCCATCGTGAGCATCAGGTAGGTCGAGTTGAACCCGATCAGCCAGTAGAGCGGCCCGGCGCCTGGATGGCACGTCGGGTTCGTGACGCCGGCGGTGGTGTACGTCCCGAGGGAACAGGCGATCGAGTTCCTCAAGCTCGTGTCGAAGAGCATCCAGATGCCGAGCAGCCCGAGGAAGACGTAGACGAACGCCGTCCAGGAGAACGTCGGCACCGGGGGTCGCGGCCGCGGGGTCTCGGGCGCCGGCGACGGCTCGTCGTCGTCGTCCTCGTCGTCGCCGTCGTCCGCCGGAGCGGCCGCCGACGGCAGCGGAGGTTCGACCGGGTCCGGCATCGGCTCAGCCTTCGCCACCGAGGAACCGCCGCAGGAGCGGGTTCATCTCCATCAGCTGCTCGCGGCCCATCGCCTCGTAGAGATTGATGATGATCCCGACGGTCAGCAGCACCCCGGTCCCGCTCGCGTTGCCCAGCGTCCCGATCAGGTCCGCGCCGGCGGCGAGCGCGCCGACGGCCGCCCCGCTGATCACCGTGATCACCGGAATGTAGCGTTCGAGCACGCGTCGCAGGACCCTCGGCTCTCTACGGAACCCCGGGATCTGCATGCCGGTCGCCTCGATCTGCCGCGCGACCGCCTCCGGGCCCATGTTCGTCGTCTGGATCCAGAACTTCGCGAAGAGGATCGAGCCCCCGACCATCGCGCCGAAGTAGACGACGACGTGGACGAGCCCCTCCCACCACGTGTGGCCGTAGAGGTACGTGGAGTACTGGCCGTAGTTCAGGATCGGCAGCAACCACGACTCTAAGCCGCTGGGCGTCGAGAGATAGTAGGCGCCGCCGCTGATCGGCTGGGTCTGGCTCACCCCGCCGTGCGCCACCGACTGCGCGGAGTTGTAGTAGGAGCCGACCCACCAGGCGTGGCCGAGCAGCGGGAAGTGCGAGAGCGTCGGGTTCGACCAGAGGAGGATCGTGACCATCGACACGTTCGCCAGCAGGGCGCTCATCAGGATCACCGGGATGTTCGACGCGTAGATCAGCCGCAGCGGGTAGCGGCCGCGCGCCCCCCGGGCCTCCGCGTGCGACAGCGGCAGCTCGATCCGCGTCGACTCCGTCCAGGCGACCAGGAAGAAGATCACCGCCGTACCGACGAGCGCGACGACCGGGTTCGGCTGCCGCAACAGGATCTGTTCCCAGCCGCCGCTCGCCAGCTGCGAGGCGCTGTAGTGGGTCAGGAACCAGAGCGTCTTCGGGATCGTGCCGCTCGGCGGATTCTGCGCGCTGATCGGGCTGCTCGGCGTGCCGGGGACCCAGTTGAGCGTCCCTTGGATGATCTGCTGGGAGACGCCCGCGGCGATGAACAGCGAGACGCCGCTGCCGATCCCCCACTTCGAGACGACCTCGTCCATGAGGAACACGAGGTAGCTGCCGAAGACGAGCTGGGCGACGATCACGACATTGGAGAGCAGGAGGCCGTTGCCCGGCGACGCCGCGCCGAGGCGCGTGACGATCGACGCCGAGGGGGTCAGGTAGCCGAAGACCTGGGGGATCGCCTCGACGAAGATCATCGCGACGACGAGGACCTTCTGGGTCCCCTGGTACATCCCCTTGTCCTCGTCGTCGGTGAGGTCGAGGTCGATGATCTTCGCGCCGGTGAACAGCTGCATGATGATCGAGCCGGTGACGATCGGCCCGATCCCGAGGTGCATCAGCGTCCCCTGGGCGCCCGCGAGGATCGCGCGGTAGCTCGCGAAGAGGTCGATGACGGTCGACTGGTCGACCCCGAAGAGGTAGATGTTCGCGAGCAGGAAGTACAGCAGCAGGACGCCGATCGTCCAGAACAGCTTCGTTCGGAAGTGGACATGGCCCTTCGGCTGCGAGACCGCCGGCATGCGGCTCGTGATCGGCTGCAGTCCGTAGAGCCGCGACTTCGGCCCGTCGTACGACAGCCCGAGATAGACGAGCCCAAGGACGACGAACATCCCGACCGCGACGAGGCCGAGCGCGAGGATCGTCGGGCGGTCCCAGAACCAGACCAGGGCGACGACCAGGAACCCTAGGATCGCGAGGGGGATCGCCCACCTCGAGTCGCGCGGGATCTCCTCGTCCGCCATCGGGCTCCTCGCCCAGCCGGAGCCCGCATTATATAGTCTTTGGACGGGCGGGGCCTGTTTGAGACGCCCTCTCCCGTTCGAGAATGGGGGGGGCCTAGGCCGAGGGCGTCAGCCCTCGAGCTCCAGGGGTCGCGTGTAGGCGGGACTACCGTCGGCCGGTTCGCCAGGCGAGAACGGCCGAACGGTCCTCTCGGTGGGTGTGCTCGAGCATTCGGAGGAAGAATTCCAGGAACTCCGGGAGGGACTCGAAGTCGACGGGGATCACGGACCCGACGTCCTCGAAGTACGTCATGGCCGGTCCGGGCGGCCGAGCGGGGACCTAAACGGTACCGTGGGGGAGGGACCGATCCCGCGGGCCTCGCGAGGTCCGGAGAGGCGTTCGAGGCGGCTCCCCGCCGTCTCCTGCGCAAGCGGATCCCGTCTCAGCGGGACACGGCGGTCCCCGGGTGGGGGTGGCGATGCCCGGTCGCCCCGCCCGCCACGACCGGCGAGCCGAGCGAGTACGAACCGTA
>JASHSA010000073.1 GCA_030037035.1 Thermoplasmata archaeon | reverse complement strand
CCGCGCAAGGGCGACGGCGAGGAGCGGCTGCGGACCGCGCTCGTGCGCTTCGGCTTCACCGGGGACGTCCGGGACCGCCGCCTGACGCACGACGAGCTCGACGCGATCGCCTGCGCCTACACCGGCCGCGAGCACCTCGCCGGGCGGACGCTGGTCCTCGGCGACCCGGGCGAGGCGGAGCTCGTCCTCCCTCGTCCGCGCCGGCGCTTCCGGGGCAGCGAGGCCCGCCCCGCTCGCGCATGAGCCGACCCGCGGCCCGGCTCCACCCGGCGGTACGCGGCTTCGACCGGTCGGCGAGGACCTACGAGCGCGGCCGACCCGGCTATCCCCGCGCCGCGGTCGGCCACCTGGCCCGTGAGCTCCGGCTCGGCCGCGGCCGCACGGTCGTCGAGCTCGGCGCCGGCACCGGCAAGCTGACCCGAGCGCTTCTCCCCCAGGGGGCGGCGGTCGTGGCGGTCGAGCCGACCGCCGGGATGCGGGCGGTCTTCGGAGCGCAACTGCCGTCGACGCTCGTCGTCGAGGGGACGGCCGAGGCGATCCCCCTACCGGAGCGCTTCGCGGACGCGGTCGTCGTCGCGCAGGCGTTCCACTGGTTCCGCGTCGGCCCCGCGCTGCGGGAGATCGCCCGCGTGCTGCGGCCGGACGGACGGCTCGCGCTGGTCTGGAACGTCCGCGACGAGTCGTTCGAGCTCTCCCGTCGGGTGAGCGAGCTCCTCGACCGCCGCGACGCCCGCATCGCCCACGCCCGGGACGGTCGGTGGAGGCGGGCGTTCGACCGCCACCGCGCGGGGTTCGGCCCGCTCCACCACCGGGCGTTCCGGCACGTCGTGCCGATGGACCGGGAGACGTTCGTCGAGCGGTTCCTCTCCGTCAGCGCGGTCGCGATCCTCCCGTCGGCCCGCCGACGCGCGATCGGCGCCGAGATCCGCGACCTGGTCGACGGCGACCCGTCCTATCGGCGGCACGGCCGCGTGCGGCTGCCGTACCGCACGGACGTCTACGTCGCGCGGCGGCTCGGCCCCCCGGCCTAGGCCGGGGCGAGCGACGCGTCGCACGTCGGGGACCACGGACAGCCCGCGCACTTCGCGGGGCTCGGGTCGGCTCGTCCGTCGTACGGGGCCCGCGCCGCGGCGAGGGTCGCGAGGAGCTCCCGGCGGGCGGCGGCGTTCCAGGGGAGCGCCAGCTCCGCGTCGGCGTAGCGGAGCACGCCGAACGGCGGCGCGTGACCGGTCTCCTCCTCGACGAGCAGGCAGTACGCCGCGAGCTGGATCCGGTGCGAGGGGAACGGCCCGCCCCGGGGCGCGGCGCGGCTCTTCAGCTCGACCGGCACGAGCGTGCCGTCCGGCCGCCGTCGGAGGACGTCCGGCCTCCCGGCGAGTCGGTAGCGAACCGACCGCAACGTCGTCGGGCGACCCGCATCGACCGCCACCAGCGTCCCGACCCGCCGCTCGTGGCGGCCCCGGAGGAGCGACCGCAGGCCCACGGCGAGCGCGACGGCGCCGGCGCCGAGGAGCACGACGACCGGAGCGTCGATCATCGGAGCAGCCACGCTACGGCGAGCGCGATCGCGACCAGCCCCGCGAGCACCGCGAGCCACGGCGCCGACCGGTGCTCGGCGCGCCACCTCTCGGCGGAGAGGCGCCGCGCGTGGTAGGCCTCCCCGGCTTCGGCCGAGCGGCTGGTCGGAGCCTCGCCGCGCAGCCGATAATGGTACGCGCGGGGGCAGAACGCGTACTCGGCAAGGTCGCTCGGCGTCGACCAACGCTCCTCGCGACGCACGCGCGCGACGCCGTGCGGCGAGGCTTACGGATTGCGCCGCAGACGAACGACGTCCGGACGCTCTAGGCGTCGCCGGAGTCGTCGTCCGGCTTGGACGCCGGCGTCGGCGGGGTCTTGGGGGCGGATTTCGCGGTCGCCTTCGCCGCGGTCCGCGCCCCGGGTTTGCCGGCAGGCTTCGGCGCCGCGCCGTCCTCGTCCTTCGCCGCGGGCTTCGAGGCGCCCTTCGCCGCGGGCGCCGCAGAGGCCCGGGGCCGCGGGCTCTTCGACGGGGCACCCGCACGGGCGGCCGCCGGCGCCGCAGCCGCGGCCGGAGCCGCAGCGGACGACGCGGGCGCTGAGGGGGCCGAGAGGGCCGAAGGGGCGGGTCGGGCGGGGAGCCCGGCTCGGGGCGCCGCCGCAGGGGCGCTCCCCGCCGTCGCCGCCCCGCGCGCGGCGCTCGAGCGCTCGGCGGCCTTCTTGAGCGCGTAGGCGCGGGTCCATTTCAGGCGGTGGCCGATCCGCCCGAGGCCGAGCTGCTGCTTGCGGCAGGACGACGAGCAGAACTGGAAGACCGTCCCGTCGCGCTTGACGAACGTCATGCCGGTGCCGGGCTCGATCTCCTGGGCGCAGAACGAGCACTGGCGCTTCGCGACCATCGCTCCTCGCTACCGGACGGAGAGCTTGCGCGCCTCGCGGGCGGTCTCCCGGAGGATCAGGACGTCCCCGAGACGGATCGGCCCTGCGACGTTCCGGGTGATGATCTTGCCTCGGTCCCGGCCGGCGAGGACGCGGACCTTGACCTGGGTCGCCTCGCCCGCCATGCCGGTGCGGCCGACGAGCTCGACGACCTCCGCCGGCGAACCCTTCTCCTCGGGCATCGACGCGGGACCCTCCGGGGAGGACTCACTTCCTCAGGTTCGGGAACGCGCCGGCGAGCTCGTCGAGGAGCCCCTTGCCCTGTCCGGCCTCGACGATCGCGACGCTCGCCGCGCTCTTCGAGAGGCCGGCGGACTGGCCGAGCCGCTGCTTCTTCGGGACGTACACGTAGGGGATGCGCTTCTCCTCGCAGAGCATCGGCACGTGGACGAGGATCTCGACCGGGTCGACGTCCTCGGCCATCACGACGAGCTTCGCCTCGGCGCGCTCGCTCGACTTCGTCACCTCGTTGGTGCCGACCCGGACCTTGCCGGTCTCGCTCGCCACCTGGACGAGCTGCAGGGCCTTCTCGGCGAGGTCGTCGGGGGTCTCGAACCGGACGTAGATCGGTCGCGCCATGGTTCCTCGCGTCAGCGGAACCCCGAAGGGTCCTCGGCTCACGGGTGGGTCCCCTCCGAGGAAACCGCCTACTTAACGGTGCCGGCCGAGACGGCTTTGTAGGTGAACCCCTCCGTCAGGCCTAGTTGTCCTCCAGGCCGTTCAGTTCTCCTACAGCCGCCTTTGGCTGCAGGCGACGGCTAGCATCCTCCGAAAGGAAGTCGGGAACGACTCCGTGCTCGAAAATC